>JAIRSB010000004.1 GCA_031255655.1 Spirochaetaceae bacterium
TAGAGAAAGATTGGGCAAACATGAAATGTGCATTGCGTGATACCGCACCTGCTTGTGATTTACTTCAGACTGCTGTTTATAATTATTGGTGTTAGGTATTCTAAAGTAGAATGACTATATCAAAAAATATAAAAAGTTTAAGTGTGAGTAGTGTACAGGCACAGCAATTCTCATTTTAGAAATTTTTTACATGAAGAAAGACCGAAAATAACGATATAATTGATTTTGTTTAGTGCACGGATCAAGTCATGGAAACACTTGAGAAAATGAAAAGAGAGGAGGGACAAAAGCCCACTGACTGTCCGTATTGCCATGAGTGGAGAACCGTACGGAACGGGCACCGGCATGATAAGCCGCAGTATCTTTGCCGGGAATGCGGGAAGAGTTTCGTGCGGACGACCGGGACGGCGCTGTATAACTCGTACTGCGGCGAAGTGGTCTGGAAATGCTATTACCTACCTGCGTACATCGGAGGACTACTTATATAGTGCTTGCATTAATAAGTATTAATTTTTCATAAAAACATCCGACGAGGTCAATATAGCATATAGTGCGGATTACCGAAAAGCAGCGATTGCTTTCAAGCAAGCCGGACACACATTCAAAATAACGCCCCGAACTTATTATCAGTGGTTGAAATATTGGAGACAAGTGGCAGCGTCAAGACCGAAATCAACATTCGGTACTTGACTATGTTTCCCCTCTTAAATGTCATCTTCGGGATCAGCCATAATCCGCTTAACTATTCACGTAAATCAGCTTATAATCAGCGGGATGGCTGCAAAGAAATCACGCCGTTTATACATTATTGGAGCCGGCTTTGCCGGACGCGCACTGGCTAACGAAATACGAAGCAAGGCGGTATTCGGGGAAGTCGTAGCGTTTCTCGACGACGACCGTGAAAAAATCGGGTGCAGCGTTGACGGCGTTCCGGTTTTGGGCCCGATACGCGATGTAGCGCGTCTGCTGCGGCGAAAAAGCGCGGACGAAGCGGTTATCGCCATGCCGGCGGTGTCTGGCGAGTATTTGCGGGAACTATACGATATACTCAAAAATGCTGGTTTCGAGCGCATCCGCATACTGCCCGGCATATCGCAGATTGTCGAAGGGGATGCGCACCTGATACAAACCCGCTCAATCAACCTGCAAGACCTGCTAGGGCGCACTCCGGTCGCCATCAATCTAAAAGAAAGTCTAGCTTATCTGCGTGGCAGGCGTGTGCTGGTTACAGGCGCGGGCGGCTCGATTGGTGGCGAACTGTGCCGGCAACTGCTTTCAGGCGGGGTTGAGCGTCTTTATCTTTTCGGACATGGCGAGAATTCCATTTACCAAATTGACCGCGAGTTGCGTTCACTGCGCGACGAGGGGGTGGGCGAGAAAACATCGCTTGTTCCGGTAATCGGAGACCTGAAAGACCGCGAATACATGGACTATATCATTGGTAAACTCAAGGCGGAAGCCGTTTTTCATGCCGCCGCGTACAAACATGTTCCTCTCATGGAAGAAAATCCGGTCGCGGCAATCGAAAATAACTTTTTGGGAACAGACAACATCATTCACGCCGCGCGAAAGCACGGCGTAAAACGCTTTGTTCTGGTCAGCACGGATAAAGCCGTCGAGCCGGTGTCTGTTTACGGGGTTTCAAAATATTTGTGCGAACGCCTTGTGCTGGACGCGGCACGGGCATCTCCCGCTGGGCGCACCTCGAATTTCATGGTTGTACGTTTTGGTAACGTGCTAGGCTCACGCGGTTCCATAGTGCCGCTCTTTCAAAAACAAATCGAAAAGGGCGGGCCGGTTACGATTACGCATCCCGCCATGAAACGCTGGTTCATGACTATACCGGAAGCCTGCTCACTCGTGCTAAAAGCAGGCGGGGTTGGTGAAAACGGCGCGCTTTACCTGCTGGATATGGGCGAGCCGGTTTCTATACGCGACGTCGCGGAGCAGATGATACGTTTCTACGGCTACGAACCCGGAATTGATATAAAGATTGAGATTGTCGGCCTGCGTCCGGGAGAGCGATTGGGCGAAAGTCTTTGGGCTGATTTTGAAAAACCGGTAGATACGCCAGCAGAGCGAATAAAAAAAATCGAACGCCGCGCCGCGCCGGAGATAGACCTGCCTGCTCTGACAAAAAAATTGCTGCCGGTATGCCGGTTTGACCCGGAGCGTCTGGATAGTTACCGAAACGCAAAAAAACTCAAGGCCATTCTTCACGAGGCGCTGCCGAACTTGCCGGACGGTTTCTCCGGCGCGTAGGCGCGGACAATGTCCGGTATTCACGCAAACTAAACGTCCACTGCCGACGGATTACGCGCTTTCGCGCCGCGTCCGTTCGAGTCCTTCGCCCGCCTGGACATATCCGGGGTCAATTCTAAGGGCGCGTTCGTAGGCTTGACGGGCGAATTCACGATAGCCCGCTGCTTCCCGCGCCGAACCCAGCCTGTACCACCACAGCGCCAAATGCGGCGTTAAATTGACAGCCGTCGTGTACGCGATATCCGCGTAATTATATTTTTTCTGGAAACGGTATATTTCCCCAATAAAAAAATACGCCACCGAGGTTCGGTCGCCGTTCGGAACGTTGGCTATATACCTCTGCATACAACGAAGCGAAGCGGCAAAATCATTCAAATAAAAATACGCCTCGCCCATAGTTTCTATGACGCGGTAATCCCGTTGTATGTTAAGAGCCTCGTTTCCGCGTAATATAACTTCGGCGTATTTATTCTGCCGCTGCAATGCCCATGTTAAAACGGCGTATGTATCCATTGTAGCAGCTCCGGTGCTAATTTCATTAAGGCATATGTTTACTGCTTCCTGATACTTGGCGTTGGATTCCGCGGCACGTCCCTGACTTTCAAGTTCGCGCCCCGTCCGGTAACTTTCCATCGCGTCCGGTTTCACCTGCGAAAAAGCAATTTGAGCGGACACGGCAAACAGTATCGCCAATATTATTCTGGTATTTACACACATAATATTATTGTCACCATCCGGCCTATACTCCAAATAATTCCAATTCAGGTTTTTCAACATTCCCCGTGCCAACATCGCCATTTATAAGAATTTCAATCCTGCTTTCTATCTTTTCCAACTCTTTTTCCAGCGTTCGGGCGAGCTTGATTCCTTCCTCGAAAGCGGCAAGAGCCTCGTTCAACGGAACATCGCTTTTGCGTACCTGTTCGCCAAGTTTTTCAAGACGTTCCAGCCGTTCCTCAAAATTTTTCATGACAGTCTCCTCCGCGTCAACGTTTTTTAAGACTCCATAGCTTGTATAAATATAGATGCAAAAGGATATGTTCGACAATCGTTCCGCCCGCACGCGTGCTGACATCGTATTCTGCGCAAATCGCTATACAACGTCCGACGGCATCCAAACCGAAAGTGCGGACGGCGTTAGCATAGTCCTTTTTGCTCTTCGCTGTGGAAACACCGATTTTTTTAAGTTCGAAGTCGGAAAGTGTCCCGCGTTCTGCAAGCTCACAGTAGTCGCGAAAACGTTTGAAACACCATGTAAGACCGGCGATAATAGCGACAGGAGTTTCCTGCCCCGCAAGCAGCATGTTTACGATTTCGATGCTTTTTGACAAATTACCGGTAGCAATGGCGGAAAAAAGCGTGAAGGCGGATTCGCTTCGCGTATGCGAAAGCCATTTTTCAACTTCGTCAGCGTTGATTGGCGCGGCGCGTCCTTTTCCGGCAAACAGCGTCAAACGTGAGCACTCGCGCCGCAAAGCGTCCGTGTTATTTTCTACCAGTTCAAGAATCGCATCTACAGCGTCACTATCAATAGAAAAACCTTCACGGCGAAAGTACGAGCGCACCCATTCTGGCTTTTTATTATCAAACAATTCCCAGAAAATACGTTTGTAATCTTTTGTAACAGCGTTTTCTATAATGCGGTCTACGCTTGCCGCGTCTGAAATAAGAATCAAAGTTGTATTATCGGTGGGAGATTTTATATACGCTGCAAGAGCCGCGGTATCGTCTTTTTTTTTCAGCACGTCGATGTTTTTAATGAGTATCAGACGAGCATCCGAAAACAATGATCCGTTCAATAAAAAAGAATTGATTTCGGCGGCAGGCGTATCTCCGGCGTAAAAAGAAGTTTCTTCCGGCGTCGCGCCGTATTTCTTTGTCATCTCTCCGCGTAAACGCTCAATCGCGTCCAGCTTCTCTCCCAATTCGGGACCTGTAAACAAAAAAGTTTCGCCTTTGGACATAATAAAAATCAGTAAGAGCGTATCACGCAGGCAAGATGCCCCTCTATGCGGACATCGTTGCAATAAATAGGATAGTAAGCCGGATTTTCCGACTGTAATTTTATATTTTTATTTCGCTTAAAAAATCTTTTTAGAATATATCCGTCGTTAATTACCGCCACGACAATATCGCCGTTTTTGGCTGTTTCAGATTTTTCCACTATCGCGGTATCACCGTCCATAACGCCCGCTCCTTTCATTGAATCCCCGCGCACGATAAGCGCGAAATAATGTTTTTGTTTTTTTAATAATGAATAATGCACACGTATACTGCCTAAATAGTTTTCATGTGAAAGCATGCTAGGCCCTGCCGTGACTTCACCCAATATGGGTATGTCATGAAAGCCGTTGTTTTCTCCGTCCTCATATTCGGAGTTAATAATCTCCATAGTACGGGAAGTTTTATCGCGCATCTTAAGTTTCTGTTTCTTTTTTAACGCCGAAACATGATCGTATGCGGCTTTAACGGTAATTTCAAAATATTCGGCAATCTGCCTGAATGTGGGCGGATAATTATTTTCATTTATAAACCGCGCTATAAAATTCAGTACACGCTTCTGACGTTCCGTTAATTCCTTCATAATGATTTCTATTGTCTCCTTTTGCTTCTATATTTTTTTTTCAATGCCTAACTTGCGTAGTTTTGCGTGCAAATTTCCAGGATACATCCCGATAGCTTCCGCTGCGCGAGACATTACATAATCATTTTTTTTAAGCTGATATTCCAGATAACGCTTTTCAAACAATTCTTTTGCCAAACTATAAGACGATTCCAGTATATCAGCTCCCAGCGAATTTTGACAAGAGGCAGTTTTATTATTTTCATTTCGCGATTTTCCACTCTTATCCGGAAAAAATAAATTTATTAGAGCATCGCGCCCTATATTATCGTCGTCGCAGAGAACAGCTATGCGCTCTGCCAAGTTTTTCAGTTCACGCACATTGCCCGGCCATGGATATTCTTTAAGATACGTGCGCGCGTCCTCATCAAATGTAAAAACGCGCGCTCCGGCCTCGCGCAGGAAATGGTGCAGCAAAGGTTCGATATCATCCTGACGTTCGCGCAGCGCGCTCATGTGCACCGGTATAACATTCAGGCGGAAAAATAAATCCTGCCGGAACAAACCTTTATCGCAGGCCTCTTCCAGATTTTTATTTGTAGCGCTGACTATGCGTACATCAACCGGAATACTTTTTTCACTGCCCACGCGTTCTATCTTTTGTTCCTGAATAGCACGAAGAACTTTAGCCTGCGCGGTCAGCGACATATCGCCTATCTCGTCAAGAAAAAGCGTGCCTCCGGACGCTAACTCGAAACGCCCTCGCCGCCGCGAGGCCGCATCTGTGAACGCACCTTTTTCATGCCCGAACAATTCACTTTCAATCAAGCTGTCTGGTATTGCGGCGCAGTTTACTTCCACAAACGGAGCGTTTGCCCGCGAGGAAAGTTTGTGTACGGCGCGGGCAACTAACTCCTTGCCACTGCCATTTTCACCCGTTATCAATATGCGGGCGTTGCTGGCCGCCGCTTGTTTTATCAGGGCGCGTATTTGTTCTATTTGCGGACTTACACCTATCAACTCATTTTCTATGTTTGAGCCACGCTTTAACGCGGCGTTTTCTTCTCTTAGTCTTACAAGAGAAAGTGCGTTTCTGCAAACAGTCAGAAGTTTGTCGATTGAAAGCGGCTTTTCTAGATAATCGAAAGCTCCTAACTTGACCGCTTTAACCGCCGTGTCAATGTTGGCGTGTCCTGATATTACTATTACCTCAGTCTCCGGCCAGAGCGCGCGTATTTTTTCGAGAGCTTCTATTCCGCCCATTTTTGGCAGCAGCACATCGAGTATGACTATTGATATTTCATTTTGTGACAGTAATTCTATTCCTAAAACAGCGTCTTCCGCAGTATAGGTTTCATAACCTTCATCTCCCATGATTTCAGATATGGTTGTCCGTATCGTCCGCTCATCGTCTATAATTAAAATTTTATGCATATCACTCCTGTCATATCCCCCCTCCCCCCCACCTCACATATACACATATATCGAAAAATGCTGATTTTCTATTTTTATAATGAAATTACCGGACAATCCAAATTAAGATAGAGGTTAGTCCTTAACCGGAATATCGACAAAAAACGTCGTACCGGTTCCCGCCGCGGAATTGAACCAGATGCCACCGCCATGGTCGTTTACTATGCGCTCAACAATGGGAAGCCCTAATCCCGTACCAGATTCTTTTGTGGTAAAATATGGTGTGAAGACTTTTGCGGCGGACTCCTCGTCAATGCCCTTGCCAGTATCCTGAATCGATATTCTACAATACTTGCAATTTCTTTTATTTACAAGATCCGTTCGAATTGTTATTATGCCTTTTCCGTCCATAGCGTCAATCGCATTTATTATCAGATTGCCTATGACCTGCGAAAGGCGTTTTCTTTCCATTTTCACCTCAACGCCGGAATATGTCGCGCTAGTATCGAATTTAACATTCGTCCATGAAGTTTTGTAAGGCATGATTATTTCTTCCGTAGCGTCGCGTATGTTCGTAGTTGAAATCGAAGGTTCAATAGGGCGGGCGAGTGTTTTAAATTCATCAAGCAGAGTAGTAAGGCTTTCTACTTCTTGAATTATGGCCATCATTGAATCTTCCAGTATTTCATTTGTTTTCTCAGGATTATTCCGGCTGCGTCTAAGAACACGTTCCGCTGTAAGTTTGATTGGCGTAAGCGGATTTTTTATTTCGTGGGCAAGCTGCTGCGCCATGCTTTGCCAGATTGACTGCTTTTCGGAGCGGACTAATTCATTACGGGTTTTTTCCAGGTTTTGAACCATTACATTAAAATTATTAACGAGTAGTCCGAGTTCATCTTTCGGATGTGTCAATATCTGTATTTTGAAATCGCCTTTTGCTACCTGCATGGCGGCTTCGCCTAAATCAGTGATGGGGCGTGTTACGATTTGAGTGAAACCAAAGGCTATTATAAGTATCATCAATAAGATGGGTAGAAAGAATATTCCGTAAAATAAAACTATAAGAGCCCCCGCGTTATGGGAGAAAATCTTATCGAACTCGTCAAAACGCAGCGTTTCGGCGCGTATGAGTTCGCTTCCGGCATCAAAACCTTCTCCCAGATTAAAGCTGATAACACGCGCCGTATCTTTTTTCCTAAGATCCACATAACGCGCCACATCAGCGTCGCGCGGCATGACCCTTTGCGCGGCGAATCCTTGCAGCGTGTCCGGCGGAGCAGTCAGTTCAAGATATTTTTGTCCCGCAAAAAAAACACTGCGCCAACTATCATTTCTTCCGCGTACAAAATCTTGTATCGCCGCTATGTCGTTTTTATTAAAAGCGCCGCGGTTTGAGTCGTTGTTTTGATACAATTCCGGCAGTGCATTAAAGCTGACGCTGTTCACAATGTTTTCGTATTTTTCCGTGCGTAATGAGTATATATCAACGGAAAATTCATTAGCGTACGCCAGCGCTTCCCGCACTTTAATGTTAGGCCAGTAGCGTACAACTTCGTAAAAAGACTGTATGGTTATTAAAATGACTGGCGCAGCGGTGAGCGCGACTATGATAATAAAATTGCTTATAAGCCGTAACTGAAATTTTCCGCCGGGTTTTTTCGCGAGCAAGTCGCGAATCACATTCACAGTGGAAATGCCAAGCAGGATAAGAAGCACCGCCGGAATGGTGAAATAAACTGCTAATTCCAGCAGCGGAGGAGTTTTACCGCCTATCAGCATTTCATAGAATAAATTGCGCGAAAAAACCACGGTCAGAGCGCACAGTAGCAGGTATACAAGCAGCAATACTTTTACGCTTATAAAGCCTGAGCGCGGATATGTTTTCACAGACGGCACTTAATGCCTCCAGTTTCTGAAAAGATTTTGGTTCATGGCGATTTCGCTTCCGGCAAATTCCTTGTTTCAGATTTCCAGTCAAGTCTAATATGAAAATTCTTCAAATTACCATCATAATAGCCTCAGTCAAAGGCCGCTGTCCATACTTGGCGTATTAACACGCGGGAAAGAGGTTTTTTGGGCGCGCGGCAGACTGGCGGGCGTGGCTAGGGCTGTGCTAAAGTAGCCCTATGGCTTTGATTGGAGTAATTGACTACGGCGCCGGAAATCTAGGCTCGC
>JAIRSB010000011.1 GCA_031255655.1 Spirochaetaceae bacterium
TTGAAAACCATGATAAACTGGCGGTATGGGAGAAGGTATCATAAAGCGACTGTATGGCGGTTTACCGAAGACTGGGGATAGCATCCCTGATATGTACGGTGCGAGGGGAACGCCCTGTGGTATCGGATTACGGACGCGCTTATGTGCACTTTTGCCGTATTTTTCTTTTTGTATCCGTCGTTGCTCCATCTTCAACGGGCGATGAAAGCCAGACGGCGGCACGACAACGTGGAAACCCTGTTCGGAGTGTCGGAAATACCCTGTGACAACAATATATGGGAACTGACGGGCGGTATAGAAAACTAGAGGCGTTGTCGGGAGTATTCATGGACAACCTGCGAACAGTGGAGAGGGCGGGGCGCTTAAGGAGTACAGGATATTGGTATAGGAGGATACTGCCGGGGCAACAGGTGGGTTGCGGATACCACGCTTCACAAAAGGTACGGAGCGGCTGTTGCTGGCACACCCTCCGGGACGCGAAAGATGCCTTTATGGTCAATTGTGTTTACTTTGAGATGAAGTGTCGGGAGAGCCGCTTTCAACGTCTTTCACCCGCTGCCTACACGCCTGAGATAACGCGCCAGCCCTGGCCGGGAAACGGCGGATATTTGACAATGCCGGCGTTAAACTGTTAATATGGGCTCAAACTTTTCGGAGGTGAATGTCGTCTGGTGGCGGCTGCGGACTTCAAACCCGTTAAGGGGCGGAAACGTCCTTGGTGAGTTCGATTCTCACGCGCCTCCGCCATTTTTGATTTAATCCACCGATTCGTAGAAGCGCCGATTCGCTGAAACGGTCTCTAATGGAAGCTGCCCCAGCGTTTTCCGGTTTCGACGGTAACACGCAGGGGGATGGAGAGCGTGGCGGCTTTTTCCATAACGTCGCGGACAATCAGCGCGGTGTCTTCCGCCTCCGCTTCCGGGCCTTCGAGGATGAGTTCGTCGTGCACTTGCAGTAACAGCCTCCAACTTGCATCTTCGCCGCGCCCTTCGTTCAATTTGGACAGCGTCTTATCCAAATCTATCATCGCGCGTTTAACTATATCGGCGGCGGTTCCCTGTATGGGTGTGTTTACGGCGATGCGTTCGGCGGCGGCTTTTTCGGTTTTATTGGACGAATTTATTGTGGGTATCATGCGGCGGCGTCCGAAAAGTGTCGACACATATCCGGTTTTGCCCGCGTTTTCTATTATGTCGTCCAGCAGTTTTCTAACGCCGCTGTATGTTTTGAAATAGGCGTCGATGAACGAGGATGCTTCAGCGCGGCTTATTCCCAGCTCGTCCGAGAGTCTGAAGGCGCTCATGCCGTACATCACGCCGAAGTTTATCACTTTCGCAATGCGCCGCTGGGCGGAATCGACTTCGCCTTCGGTGACGCCGAATATACGCGCCGCCGTTTCCGCGTGAATATCTTTTCCTTCGTCAAAAGCCGCCGTGAGAACGGCGTCGTTGGAAAGGTGCGCCAGCACGACTAGTTCTATCTGGCTATAGTCGGCGGAAATCAGCGATTTGCCGGGAGCCGCGACAAAAGCCTCGCGGATACGCCGCCCGTTTTCGTCCCGTACCGGAATGTTCTGCAAATTCGGGTCGCGGCTGGAAAGTCTTCCTGTCGCGGTGCCGTTCTGGATGAAGCTGGTGTGAACGCGCCCGTTGCCGTCGGCGATAGCAGGGAGGACATCCACATAAGTCGATTTTAGTTTGCTCAAAGCGCGGTGGCGTAAAATCAGCTCCGGCACACGGTCTACGCGGGCAAGTTCGGCAAGTACCCCCACATCCGTTGAATAGCCTGTTTTGGTTTTTTTACCGGGTTTGAGTCCGCGTTCATTGAAAAGCACTTGCTGTAACTGTATCGGTGACGAAAGATTGAATTCATGCCCTACGATGGCCCATGTTTCCTCTTGAATCCATTTAATATCGGCTCCAAGTTCCGCGCCGTATGCTCGCAGCGCGGAACTTTCGATTTGGATACCCACTCTTTCCATTTCCGCCAAAATCGGAACCAGCGGCATTTCAAGTGTATGAAACAGCGATTCCACTCCGGTTTCTTTTAGTTTTTTCGTAAAGATTTCTTTCATGCTAAGACAGAGGCAGGCTCCTTCCGCCGAATAAGCGCAGGCGGTTTCCAGAGGCGTTTCATGGAACAGTCCGCCTTTCGGGACAATCGAAAAGTATGTTGCCGCTTCGTAGCCCAGATGATCGCTGACAAGAGCAGTAAGCGCGTAACTGGAACGCTCAGGGACAACCAGCCACGCCGCTATCATGGTATCATATATTGAGCAATTCCAGCGCGGAAGGCCGCGCGCCCGTGTAACTTCGTAATCAAACTTCGCGTTGTGCGCTATCACCGTAACGGCGGGGTCGTTCAACAACGGAGTGAGCAGCGCGAAAACGGCGTCCGGCGGTAAACAGCGTTTGTCCCGGTCGGCGGAGGCGGGGCCGTGGGGGCTCAGCGGGACATAAACTCCTTCCTCCGTTTTCACGGCAAGTGCTAAACCGTCGAGTCTGGCGCGCCATTCATCTGGATAGTCGGTTTCGAATTTGAGAGCGAAATATCCTTGTTCTCGCGCCTTGGCAAGAAAATTTTCCAATTCCTGTAAATCGAGAATGACGCGGTAACTCCCTATTTTTGGGGACGTTTTCACCGCGCTTGCAATGCTGTCCAGCGACGCGGGGCTTCCGTTTTTTATGGAAGTGGATCTGGCAAGCTCTTTGGCCAAGGATGGTATATTTTTGCTTGCAAGAAAGGCCGCCCCCGCTCCGCGGTCTATGTTATCGATGTTAAAATCGTTTATATCAACGGAGGGCAGTGGTACGTCGCGGCATAAGGTTATTAACTCTTTGGAAAGATAGGCGCTATCCTTCCCATCCGCGAGTCTTTTTGCCAAAACGCCTCTAATAGAAGAAATATTTTGATAAATCTCGTCCAAAGAGCCGTATCTTGTCAACAATTTTATTGCTGTTTTACCGCCAATTCCGCTCACACCCGGCACATTGTCGGCAGAATCGCCTGTCAGCGACAGCAAATCAAGGATTTTATCTGGAGGAACGCCCCATTCCGCCTTAACTTCTTCTTCGCCCACGATTTCGTAATTAAGTTTGGAGCTTAAATCGCCGGGACGCGCGGCGGAACCTAATTTCGCGGGTCTAAGCTGAGATATGCGGCCGCCTACAAGCTGTAGCAAATCTTTGTCCGAAGAAACGATGCGACAGGGGCGCTCTTGTTCGCGGCATATTTCGACAAGCGTCGCTATAATGTCGTCTGCCTCGAAGCCGTCGACTTTTAACTGTGGTATTTTAAGAGCTTCGAGCAGGGATTTGACAAGCGGTATCTGCGAGCGCAAATCGTCCGATGTTATTTGGCGCTGCGCCTTATACTGCGGGTAGCGTTTGTGCCGAAAGGTTTCGATGTGCGAATCGAAGGCGGCGGCTAGGAAATGAACCCCGTCTCCTGTTCCTTCCAGCAGGGAAATGAGAGTCCGTGAAAAGCCGAACAAGGCCGATATATTCGCGCCGTATTTGTCGCGAAGCGGGCGGGAAACAAACGCGAAATAGGACCTGTAAATCAGCGCGTAGGCGTCTATAAGATAAAGGGTGTCTTTGCTCATAAAAAATCAATTTACCAGTTCGTCGCCAATCATTAGTATCTGCCCGCTTTCGCGCTCATCGCGGAACCAATCCATGAACTCTTTTACAGCGGTGTCGGAATCTCGCTTTGACAGCGGTCCCATGAAACTGAGCTCGTCCTGCACTTCCGCCCGTCGGCGTGATGATATGTTAGAAAGAATTTTTTCAGCGAACGCGCTATCTTGTCCTTTTATGAGGCGGGCTATGTCCTGAACACTCATGATGTGCAGTTTTTTCTGAATAGGTTTATCTTCTGCTTTAACCACATCTTCCAGCGTATAAAGCCGCTCTTTGAGTTTAACGCTAAGTTCGGGATCTTCGCCGGACAGGTCATTCAGGATTTTATCGCCGAAGGAAACGGTCGAATGTTTAAGGATGGCCGCGAGAGTCCCAACTCCGTCAACGTCGTTTGTTACCGCGCTTCCGGTTTTTCGCGCCTTTTCGCGCAGGGCTTCCGCCGTTTTTTCCAGAGCTTCCGGCGAAATCTTGCCCAGCCTGCCGATGCGGCGCGCTGTTTCTATACGCCAGTCCGCGTCCGCGCAGGCTAAGGTCTGCGCCGCAAGTTTGGGGGATATTCTTGAAAGAATCACCGCTCCGGCTGCCGGAAGTTCGTCACGCAGCAACATCGCTATCTGTTCACCCGAAAAGTTTTCTAAAAAACTGAAAGAGGTTTCCCTTGCGTCAGGGACGGAACGCCGCAGAAAGGCTTCGCCTTTTTCCGGTCCAAAAGCGGCGTATAAAAGCCGGCGCGCTTCTTCCACACCTCCGGCTCCGCCGCCGTAGTATAATGACGACGTGAGCAAGCCCTGAAATTCGGCAAAAACTTCCGCAGATTCTTCTTTTGTGATGCCTCTAACCGCCGCGATTTCACGAGAGATGGCCTCGACCTGCTCTTCGTCCAAATTTGAAAGCACTTTTGCCGCCTGCTCCGGCCCTATCAGAATGAGAAATTTAGCGACTTTGCGGTGACGGGAGTCTTTGCCGGATTCGGCGCTCTGCGGTTTGTCGTCGAATAATGAGCGACAGGGAATTTTCGCGAACGCCTCTGCCTTCACGCGCCACCCGCCGTCAGCCGCCTCATCCTCTGTTTTCACAAATTCGGCTTCTTCCTGCCGCGGCGGTGCGCCGGCTCCGCGTTTGTACGCTTCAAGCCTTCGCTTCATTTCCATGTCCATTATTTATTTTATCAGATGAAAGCCGCCCGCTTCAAGCAGTTTCGCCAGAAAAACACGCGACTAGAAACTTAGGCGTGAGTAGAGTGTTTGCAAATTGTGAGGCATTTCTTAAGATAAAGACGACTATATCTTTATTTTCAGGTGGACTTTACATCATAAGGTAGACACAAAAATAAGAATGGAATAAGAAAGATTAAGAAACATAAAGCGGGAGGCGGCATGAAGCGGAGCTTCACTTATGAAATACTAGAAAAAGCGGCCGGATTTTAGTCCGCATCATCTTAGCGCAGGCAGAACGGCGGAACGAATACACCATCGGGGAAGACCTGCGCTGGACTAAGTACGGCGTATCGGAACGGCGGAAGGAAGCTGACACGAAACTGACAGGTATGATCACTCTGATGCAAGAGCAGCGTCGCTACTGGTGTGGGAGTCCCTGTGTGAGAGAAGAGTTGCTACAGACCCACGGCAAGCGGGTAAACAATAAGAAAACCGCCGCTTTGATACGGGAAAACGGATTGAATGCCCGCAGTAGACGGAAGTTTATACCTGCGGCCAACTCGAACCACGAGCTTCCGGTGTGCGGCAGCGTAGACATTCTATTCGCGCCTAAGCCTTTTATATTTTTTTGATAGAAGCACGATAACAGCCCTCAGATTACGCCGATTTTTAATCTTTGGACATTCAATCTGTGCAATCCGCGTAATCTGTGAACAAACTTGCGGTTTCCGGGCAGCTTCAATATAATCTGTTTATGAAGATTCGCCGGATATCCTCCGCGTTTTTAACAAAACTCTTGCTTTTTCTCGCATTTTTTGCCCCAGCCTTTCCGGTTAATCTTTTTTGTGCCGACAGAATATATTGGGACAATCCAGAACAATTCAGCTCCGGCGCGGGATCTTTTCCGCAGACCGCCTCAGGTCCGGGCATAGCCGTCGTGGGCTGGCAGGAAACGGAGGGGACGGAGGCAAGCGGCCAAATCTACATCTCTATCGCCGTGAATTCGGAGGCGGCTGGCGAAGACTGGGTGATCTATGACAGAATTGCGGGGCCATACCATTACGCGCTCGGCGAGCCTTCAATTTTTACGTTGAGCATTGATAAAAACGGACGCATATTCGTCTGCATCGCCGCCTCAACCTCTCAAACCATGATTTTGATTTCGGATAACGGCGGCGCGGATTTTGAAGAGTATACGCTGAATCAAAACAGCGGGGCCGGAAATGCAGGCGCGAATATGTCCGAAGAGGCCGGCGAAGCTCTGGCTCCGCGTATCTTTCACATGGTAGACGATTCTGTCGTCATATTCGCGTTGCGCTCGCTAGGTAGGAATTTGAGCATCTATTATTCCCGCTCAGAGGACGGCTACACATGGACGAGCTTCGAGCCTTTTGTAACGGAAAACGCTTTGCAGCTTAACTTTCTGCCGTCTCACGCGGCTATAGACGGCGTTGATTATATCGTGTTTCAGGCGCTAATTTCCGGCACTCTGAACCGCCCAAGTTATCAGCTTTATATTAAAATCAGCGGAGACGGGGGCAAGACATGGTCGACTTCGAGGCGGATCACGACATTCGGCGACGCTGAACCCGAAACTGACACAGGCGCGAATCCGGACTATTTTAATAATGAGCGCGCCAATCTGCTTAATTATAACGGAAAATTGTTTTTGGTATGGGAGCGGCGCGACGCTATCGGTATTCCGCAAATTTACGGCATTACCTTGAACCCGGACGGCTCGCTTGATGGGGACGGAGAGCGCATCAATTCGCAGATTGCGTATTGTAATAATCCGGTGGCGGTCGAATATAATGGGGAGCGGGTCGTAATCTGGTTCGATAACAGACACGGGCAGAACGAGGCGTTTATGGCCGTGAAAACGGACGGCGTTTGGGAAAACGTTGAACTTTCCCGCTTTTCGGAGAGTGTGATATTCGCTCGGCCTGTGCTGGTATCCGACACGTTTTTTGTTTTTTGGCAGGAACTTACTGACGGCGTAAACAGTATTTCTATCCTATCGTCCGATAAGACCGCGCCTGTTCCGAATCTTATCGCCGACAATTTCACGGCGGGAGTGCGTGTAGCGAGCGCCAGAGCGCGTATAAGATGGAACGTGCCTTACGATTCGTCCGGCGTGAAGGGGTATTCGTGGGCGTGGAATCGCGGAAGCGTCAAAATTCCGGCACAGGAAATAATGGCGCCGGCATGGGACATGTCGGTTGAGGAGAACGCATTGGAAGACGGCGAATGGTATTTTACGATGATAGCGCAGGATAACGCCGGAAACTGGTCGGAGCCTGTGTCGATAACTTTCATCCGCGACACGACGCCTCCTCCCGCCGCCGGAATTATCTATCCTGCGCTGGACGAAAACGGCTTCATGCTTTCCAATACTTTCACTGTCCACTGGACCGAGCCGCCCGCTTCGGATATCGCGGGTTATTCATGGGATCTTGATTACATCGCTCCGCCCGCCGCTTCGGAGGACGCGGCGATACTGCAAGCCGCCGCACTGAACGAGCGTTCCAACGCTTTGCGCAGCCGAGGCATGGAGAATTACGCCTCTTTTGTAAATGAGGATAACGGCTGGTGGCGTTTCACCGTCATCCCGCTTGACGGCGTCGGCAATGCCGGTCCGCCGTCTTCTATAATTTTCAGAACGAACAAATATATACCCCATACTTTCATAACCATGCTCGATTACCGGCAGGACATCCAAGGCGATTTGTCTATGGAAATAATAGGGCGCGGATTTTCGGAAAACGGCGAGATAAGCGATATTTTATTTCGTAAAGACGGACGGACGGTGCGTCATCTTAGTTTAGCTAACCGCGATTACACTGTAAGCGGCGATAGAAGAATATTGATTCCCGATGTTGAATTCCTGCCGGAAGGCAATTATTATGTTGTAGTACGGCACCCTCTGCGCGGAGATGCGGTCTCGCCTAAACCCATCAGCATAGCCAAGACTTTTACCGTAAAATTTGGCGATTTCAACAATTTATGGGAAAATTCATGGTTTGTCCGTTTGGGAGGTGAATTTGTTTTCAACATTGAAACCGCCGCATTATGGCTGTTTCTTGCCCTTTGCGCGCTTTTGGCGGTGCTTACAGTTCGCGGGATTATCGTTATACTGCTTGAAAGCAAAGCGGTACAAATCGAAACTCTCGCTATTTTGAATGAGGATCCAATGCCGGCGGAGAAAAAGCGAAGGGCTGCCTTTGCCAAAAAACATATTTTCGGTCTCAGACTCAAATTCGCTCTATTCATACTCGCGCTGGTGTTGCTGATAGTCGTCATGTTCTCCGTTCCGCTGTTCGTGTCGATGAGCCGGACGCAGCGTGAAACTCTTATGCGCGGAATGTGGGATCGCTCTTCCGTTCTCCTTGAAGCGCTCACCAGAAGCGCTCGCGTGTTCCTGCCCTCGAACAGCGTACTTGAACTTGGCTATCTGCCGTCACAGATAAGTTCCGTGCCGGAAGCGCGTTATGTTACTATCACGGGTTTCGGTTCCGGCGACACAACGAGCGATGACTATGTTTGGGCCACCAACGACCCGGATATACTGCTTAAAATCAACACAAACGTGCTGGAACTCGGCGTTTCCCGCATCGCTGACGAGATTACTCAAGATTTGTCCGCGTTGAGTTACGAATGGAATGACGAAGCGCGGGAAGCTGTCGGAGACATGGCGGAAAGCATAGCTCAGTTTAACCGCGAGAGTATGAGCTTGATACTTTCGAATGACGAGGACAGCAGAACTAGACTTGAGGATATCCAAGTAACAACACGCGGGCTTGAAAATAGGATAACGCGGATATTGGACGGAATCGGCAGCGAGGTTCGTTCGTACCCGGAATTCAACATCAATTCGATAGATATGTCGCGGAGTCAGAATTATTTGCTGTACAAGCCGGTGTTGTTCCGGCAAGGTTCAAGCGATATTTATGTGCGCGGCGTAATCCGGCTGGAAATATCTAACGAAACCATATTGGAAGCCATACGCGAAGGGCGGCGAAGCATTTTAACCACGATTCTGTATGTCTCTTTTGCCGCCATGATGATTGGCAGTATCGGCGCGTTGGTGCTGGCCACGCTGATAGTTCTGCCGATAGACCGGCTTGTGCGCCATGTCGAGCGTATTCGCGACACGAACAACAAGGCGGAACTTGAAGGCGTTGAAATCAAGCTGAAATCGAATGACGAATTGAAAATTCTCGCGGAAACTGTCAACGATATGACTCGTGGGCTCGTAAAAGCGGCAAAAGCCGCGGAAGATTTGTCTATTGGCAAGGAGGTTCAGAAGAAATTTATTCCGTTGGAGGTCGATAAAGAGGGAAATAAGCTCACTTATGGTTCAAAATCGGACAAAAATACGCAGTTTTTTGGCTATTACGAGGGCGCGAAGGGTGTTTCGGGCGATTATTTTGACTATCAGGATATTGACGGGCGTTATTTTGCGATTATAAAGTGCGATGTCGCGGGAAAAGGTGTTCCCGCCGCGTTGATTATGGCGCAGATTGCCACGATGTTCCGCAATTATTTCAAGACATGGCGTCCTGCCGGCGGCGACCGCATAGAGTCGCTTGTTTATCTTATGAACGACTTCATCGAAACGCTGGGTTTCAAAGGGCGCTTTGCGGCTTTTACGTTGTGCATTTTCGATTCGCAGGAGGGCACGCTCAATTTTTGTAATGCCGGCGACAATTTGATTCACTGGTTCGACCACTCCGAAAGAAAGCTGAAAACCATCACACTGCCGCAAACTCCGGCTGTAGGCGTGCTGCCGAACTCGATTCTTGAGTCGACTAGCGCTTATAAGGTTCAGCAGTTGATTTTAAAGCCGGGCGATATGCTGCTGCTGTACACTGACGGGATTGAGGAGGCTAAGCGTTTGTTCCGCGACTCCGATTTTGATGAGATTGTCTGCGAATATAACAATTTGCCGCAGGATTCGCCGCATGGTAATCATACTGTAGGGCAGAACGGCGAGGAACTCGGCGCTGATCGTGTAGAGGCTATCATCAATGCCGTGATGAATAAGCAAGTATACACTATGTACAAATATCACAATCCGCTGGGCGACAAGAAATATAATTTTGATTTCACATCCTGTTCCGGTACAATCGAGGAAGTGATAATGGCGATGGTGTCTGTAGAAAAGATTTTTCGTATGTATAAGGAGCCGGGAGAGGACTCCCATATTCTTGTAGACGGCAAGATAGATTCATTTTTGCGCGAGCATTTTATTGAATACCGCGTATACTGCAAAGCAAAAAATTGTCCAGAAAATCCCGCCTATGTTTACTACATGGAAGTAAACGAGGACGAACAATACGACGATCTTACTATACTGGGACTGCGCTGGAAATAAGAGCGCGTTCTTAGGTATAATGCGGATAGGTTATTCGCCATTGCGAAACATCCCTCTCCCGTCATTGCGATCCCGTCAGGGCGAAGCAATCCAATGACGGTTATCTTGAGAAATGTCTCACATCATAAGACGCTTTTTATTTTTTCAATGAAATCATTAGTATCTTCCATGCTAAACATTAAAATATAATCTTTTGTAGGCATTAGTAATACGTTATTCCTGTCGGTCAAATAAACCAACGCTTTGTTTCCATTATTTAGCCTCGCCCAGCCTGAAAGAAAATTCGGCAAACCAATACCGTTTGTCCTCATTGAAACATTGTATTCTTTATCCAAGTTCAAATTTACAGCCCTGATGTTATCAACATATATATTTTCAATAGGTATTTTTTTGCAATAGACTTGTTTAATAACTGCGTGGATGAAATAATAACAGTATGAGAAGGGAAGGAAAGGCACTAGATGTCCAAGCGGCTATTTTTAAGCGGGTATATGGGGTAACCCCTGATACATTTCATAAAATGTCATTAATTCTCCAAAAGGAGTTTGACGCACTGCATAAAAGAGGGGGCAAACCTCCTAAACTG
>JAIRSB010000111.1 GCA_031255655.1 Spirochaetaceae bacterium
TGCTGCCGGGGTCAGGCGGCAAGAAACGCCGCAGCGAAAAAAACGACGAAACCAGCGGAAAACCTGTCATCACGCCTATGGGCGCGTTTTCCATTAACAGTGATTCGGAGGGCGGCCCCAGCGTACTGGGTACGGCAATTCAGGTCGGAATTCCGATAGCCCGAAAGCAGCGCGGGCGCGGAAAGAGCGCAGCGGAACAGGCAGAACGAGAACTTAGCGAAGAAGAGAAAGCCGCCGCCGCCGCAGAGAAAGAAAAGCAAATCAGCACGCGGGAGAAGTTCCGCGTTATGCTGCGCGAAGGCAAGTTCGAGGAAAAGAAGGTCGAGATTTCCGTTAATCAAGATATTCAAATGCCGTCTTTCGGGATGATGGGCAACGGCCTTGAAGAGATAGAATCCAGCCTTTCGGGAATAGCCGGCATTTTCGGCGGCAACAAGAAGCGCAAAGTGCTGCCGGTAAAGCGCGCGCGCGAAATCCTTATGGCAGAAGAAGCCGAAAAACTGGTGGACGCAGACCGCGTAACAGAAGAAGCCCGCCGCCGTGTGCAAGAGATGGGCATCATCTTTATCGACGAGATCGATAAAGTTGCCGTGAAAGGCGACAGAGGCGGCGGACACGACGCTTCCCGCGAGGGCGTGCAGCGCGACATCCTGCCCATAGTAGAAGGCGCCGTCGTGAATACGAAGTGGGGGCCGGTTGACACAGGTCATATCTTGTTTATTGCCGCTGGAGCGTTTAATATAAGTAAGCCCGCCGATTTAATTCCCGAATTGCAGGGGCGTTTCCCGCTCCGCGTGGAACTGGAATCGTTGGGCAAAGACGAGTTCCTGCGAATCCTTACGGAACCTAAGAACTCACTTACAAAGCAGTATTCCGATTTGCTAAAGACGGAGGATGTGGAATTAGAGTTTACGCCGGAAGCGATTGAGCAACTGGCGGTCTTTGCCGCTGATGTCAATTCGCGGCTGGAAAACATAGGGGCGCGACGGCTTCATACGATTATGGAAACTTTGTTAGAAAAGATTTCTTTCGACGCGCCGGATATAGCTCCGGCTAAGATAACGATAACGCCGGACTTCGTTGATGAGCGCCTTAAAGATATAACGCAAGATCAGGATTTGGGGCGTTATATCTTATAAAACACAAGTTTGGACGATGGGCGAACGCCGTAAGGCGTCGCCTTGCGGCGTTCGCTAACGGCGGACCGGCAGGCGTATATCTCTGTTAAAACGCCCGTCTGCTTTACCGATACTGATAGTTGGGAGGCTATTAAGTAATGAATAACTTTTCTAAAACGATAGATCTGCTGCACCGCGCCCTTGACGCGCAGACAATACGCAGAGATGTTCTGGCAAACAACCTTGCAAATGCCGAAGTGCCTAATTTCAAGCGAAGCGAACTTAACTTTGAAAGCGCGCTGAAGCGGGCGCTGGACAGCGAAAAACAAAAGCCCTTAATCGAACTAAAGCGGACAGACCCGCGCCACATATCTAACTGGAATCCACTCGACTGGCGCGATGTGAAACCCCGCCGCGTGCTCGATTATGTCAGCGTTTCCAAGAATAATGGTAATAATGTTGACGCCGAGCAAGAAGTCCAGCGTCTTGTCGAAAATCAAATGATGTACTATTTGCTGGCGCAGTCAACGGCATTTGAATTCAGCCAAGTGAACAATGTATTAAGACCCTAGCGGGTAACCAAGTGAATACGGCGGCGGGAAGCGAGAACTTCACGCGGGCCTTTTAGGAGTTTGTATGGGATTATTTAACGCCATCGACATAGCCTCATCCGGCATGACAGCGGAACGGCTTCGCAGTGATGTCATTGCGAACAACATTGCCAACGTGTCAACAACACGGACGGCGGAGGGCGGCCCGTTCCGGCGCAGCCGCGTGATAATGCGCCCGCGTGTGGAGCAAGCCTACTGGCGCAGTCCTTTTTTGCCGGACGGCATGGATAACGGAGTGGGTAAAGGCGTGCGCGTAGCTGAAATAGAAAAAGACAAAGGACCGCCGCGTCTGGTTTATGACCCGACACACCCGGACGCTATCAAAAGCGGCCCGCGTGAAGGTTATGTCGAAATGCCGAATGTGGACATCGTTACTGAAATGACGGATATGATAGCAGCAAGCCGCGCTTATGAGGCCAACGCCTCTGTCATTGAGGGATCCAAATCAATGTTCTTGCGGGCTTTGGAGATAGGCGGAGCAGGCCGCTAGGCGGACGGCTCCGAGCAGGCGGCATGATCGCCGCGCCGGCGCTGTTTCGGCTTTTTTAGTGAAATAAGTTCTAACGGGGAGGGACGAATATGAGTTTGATACCGCATTTAAAACCAGTTGACCTGCTGCCTATGGCAGTGAGCGACGAAAGGCATATAAACAATGCCGGCGTGGTTGGCTTTTCGGGGACGCGGGAACATGGCGGAATCGTGAAAGATTTTAGCGGACAGGGGGCGGCGATAGCCGAAACCGGACGTAAAATAGGGGCGGACGCAGTACTTCGTTCCGGCAGTCTGGGCGAGGCCGGCCTTAACCGTGTGGATAATGCTAGCTTCGCGGACGCGATGCTTCGCGCCATAGACAAAGTTTCGTACGACCAGAACCGCGTTGGGGCTTTGAGCGAGGCCGCGATAACAGACCCAGGCTCGGTGGACGTGCACGATTTAACGATAGCGGAAGCAGAGGCTTCAATGTCACTGAACATAGCCCGCACACTGTTAAACCGCCTAACACAGGCATGGAGAGATATAATCAACACAAGATAAACGGCGCATTTATCAAGATAGACGTAACGTTTATCCATATAGCTTTATTAAGAACACTTTGGACGGCTCCTGCCGTCCACCCATGGGAGGGGTAAAATGGGTGAGTTTTTCAAGAAACTGGTAGAACAGTTCAAGTCTCTTTGGGAGCGTTGGACGCTTGTTCAACGCCTCATACTGGGTGGCATTGTCGTCGCGGCGATAGCCGCCGTAACGATTATGGTGTCAGTTTCGTCGGGACCGGGCATGGTTCCGGTCATTGATACGCCGGTTGTGAACGAAGAACAGCGGGCGTCCATAGTTACGCGCATAAATGCGGAAGGGGTAAAGACGCAAGTCTCACCCACGGGCGTCGTGTATGTGCCGGACGAGCAGACAGCGCGGCGCATGCGTGCAATCCTAATCCGGGAAGACTTAGTGCCGCGCGGTACAGATCCTTGGGCGCTGTTCGACCGCGATCGCTGGACCATCACCGACTTTGAGCGCAACGTGAACCTTCGCCGCGCCATAACGACGATGGTTACCGACCATATACGCTCACTGTCCGAAATCGATGACGCCAACGTCGTCATCGAGATGCCGGAACGCACACTGTTCGCCTCTGAACAAAATCCGGTAACCGCCAGCGTCATAATAACCCCTAAACCCGGCAGCGACATTACAAACGACCGCAAGAAAATCGAAGGCATCCAAAAACTGTTGATGTTCGCCGTCGAAGGACTAAAACCCGATAACATCGTCATCACCGACCAAAACGGTATAGTCCTTAACGACTTCGCCGGCATGGCGGAGTTCGACAGACTTGCCCGCATCGAAAAAGAAATCAAAATAGTGCGCGATACCGAAGCGAAATACCGCGCCGACATACTCCGCGCCTTGCAGGTGAACTTTTCCAGCGACCGCGTCCGCGACCTCAACATAAAGATAGACATGGATATGTCGAAAAAGGCCGTCGAGTCCCAGAAAATCACGCCTATCATACTGAAAGAGCGCACACCCGGCCTTTCCTACGACGATTCGGAGTACGTAAG
>JAIRSB010000135.1 GCA_031255655.1 Spirochaetaceae bacterium
TGCGCGGCATGGAAAAAGCCGTAGAACGCATACTCGAAGCCAAAGACGAAGGCGAAAAAGTCATGGTTTTCGGCGACCGTGACGCGGATGGGGTAACAAGCATCGCCATAATAATAGACATGCTTAGGTCGCTGGACATGGATGTAATCTGGAACTTGCCGCAGGGGGACGACCCATACGGACTGACGATTAAAGCCGTCGAGGAATTCGCCGCCCAAAGCGGAACGCTGATAATAACCGTAGATTGCGGCATCTCGAATAACGCTGAAATCGAGAAGGCCAACGAACTGAATATAGATGTAATCGTAACGGACCATCACAGGCCGCAAGAAACCTTGCCGGCGGCCTATGTGATTATAGACCCCAAAATAAAAGAAAATGACGAATACATATACCCGTTCCCCGACCTAGCCGGCTGCGGCGTGGCGTACAAACTCGCCGGCGCGATACGCTTCGCGTTGAAGAGCGCGTACTATGAACAGCCAATATGTCTGTTGAACACGCGCCCTGCAAACGGCGACGCATGGGTCATCGAAACGCTAAAGCTGCGCAACTTGCTTATAATCGATAGACTGACCGAAACAATCGTGCCCGGAACCGCCGGCATAAACGACACGCGGCTCGGAGCCTTCCTTGCCGGACAGCTCATTTTCGTATGGGACGCGCCGCTGCAAAAAAAATCTTTGAGCAAAATCTTTGGAAGCAATGTTGAATTCAACATTGCCGATATGCAGCCAGAGATAGGCACCGCTATGCCGCTTGCGGCAGGCAAAAGTCTTTTGCGCCTTAAAGAAATCTCGCGGGCGGCGCGTTATGCCAAAGGCTCGTTCGGAGAGTTGGATGTTTTCTATAATCTGTTTGTTTCGTACACGCAAAAAAAGGAAAAACTCCTGTCAGGAGACGATGATTTCGATTTACAACTGGCCGCAGTCGGGACAATAGCCGATCTAATGCCGCTGCAAGACGAAAACCGCGTGATAATCCGCGCCGGAATAGACGCTATGAACAGAAAAATGCGGCATGGACTATCGGATGTGGCGTTCAAATTGGGGCTTTCCGGACGTAAACTTTCGTCAACAGAGATTTCATGGCAAATATGCCCCGTGATAAATTCCGCCGGACGCATGGGAAAGGCGGGGATTTCTGCCGGGCTTTTGCTCGAAAGCGACCCGAACAAACGCGACCGCATGGCAGCCGAAATTATCGCCATGGACACAGAGCGCAAAGATTTAGGTTCCCGCGTCTGGACCATCGCCCAGCCGATAGCCGCCGAAAACCTCGAAACCTACAGTGGTAACCTAGCTTTCGCGTGGGATGACGACATACCGCGCGGGGCCACAGGCATAACGGCAAACCGCCTAAGCTCTCATTTCAAAGTCCCATCCCTCGTTGTTTCGTTCAACGAGGGCATTGCCACAGGTTCGCTGCGCTCTGCCAGGGGCTACGATTTGCAAGGGCTGCTGGAACAATGCGCCGATTTATTCATCGATTGGGGCGGGCACGGATACGCCGCCGGTTTTAGCATGGACAAAAGCAACTGGGACGCATTCCTCGAACGTCTGCGCGTTGCGGCAAAAACGATAGAGTTCGGCGCGCCCGACCCAGACGAGGATGTCATTTTCGTGGACGCTGAACTTCCGCTGTCCTACCTTAATCCCGACATTTTCAAAATAGTTGACATATTCCAACCCTACGGCAAAGACAACAAAGAGATAATGTTCCTATCACGCGGCTTAAAAGTGATAGACCTTAGCTTCATGGGGAAGCTGGAGGCGCGTCATGTAAAGCTGACGCTCGATACGGGCCGGTACAAGTGGGCGGCGGTCTATTGGAACGCCGCGGAAAAAGTGAATGCTGACTTTGCGCTGCATGATTATGTTGACGCGGTATTCAAAATCGAACGCAACTGGTTCAAAGGCAACGAGATACCCCAGCTATGCATAAACGATTTACAGAGGCATGAATATGATACCCCGCAGTGATTTCATCCTACGTCTTTGTTACCTGTCGCTATGCTTTGTTTTCATAGCTTGTTTTTCCTCCCAGCATATAACGCGGAAGCCTGCCGTCATTCAGGAAGCGGAAGGCGGCAAAAGTGAAGAGAGCGGCGACAAACAAGAGATAGCATTCGACATTTGGAAGGATAACCCGGAGGATTTTTACGCCATCGTGGGGGATACGCCGGCGCCGGGCGAGCCAGTTACAGTGATTTTCCTGCCGGCACGGGATAATGAAGCGGCGAGCCCGGCCAGACTTTCGCTTGTGAGCAAGAGCGGAAGGCGGCTGGGGGGTGCGGCTTTCTTTGACTGGACGCTTGATGATGAAGGGCGCGCTGTCAGGGCTTGCGTATTTGCCGTCCCGTCAACGTTTGACGATGGCGAGGCCATAATACGCGCCGGAGACACGGATATTTTCGAGCTGAAAATCAAAGAACGGGTTTTCGCGTCCGAAGAGATACCGCTTAATCCGGGCAATACTGCGCTGCGCACAGTTCCGGATCCAAGAAAAACCGCCGAATCGGAGCGGCTTGGGGCGATACTGGCGCGAAGCGGCCCAGTGGTGTACACCACTGGGCCTTTCACGCCGCCGGTAGCGGCGGACACACGGCGCACGAGTTTTTTCGGAGATCGCAGGGTATACCTGTATTCAAACGGGAAAAGCGCGCCGGCGGTTCATGCCGGAATAGATTACGGCGTACCGTCAGGTACGCCGGTGCGCTCCTGCGCTCCCGGGAAGGTCGTCCTTGCCAGCGAGCGTATCGTAACCGGCAATTCGGTGGTAATAGAACATTTGCCCGGAGTGTATTCAATCTATTATCACCTTGATAAGATATACGCGGAAGAAGACGCCGCGGTAGATACGGGGGATGTCATCGGGCTGTCCGGTGCAACCGGTCTGGCGACAGGCCCGCACCTGCATTGGGAGCTTAGGGTCGCCGCGGAGAACGCCGACCCGGATATACTATGCGCCCGCCCTCTTCTTGACAGCGAGGCGGCGAAAAAAATTATAAATGAAAGGGGAGAACATATATATGCCGGACTATAGAGGAGAGCGGTTAGGAAAACTGATGAGTGAAAAAATAGGCGCTCTCATTGTTGAAGGCAAGATAAAAGATCCTAGGGTAGACAGTTTTTTGTCCGTTACCCGCGCCGATGTTTCGAACGATTTATCATACGCCAACATATATGTTTCCAGCTTCAAGTCCGAAAATGGGCTATTGTCAGGAGTTGCGGGGCTGCAAAGCGCGGCGGGCTTTATCCAATCAAAACTGGCGGCGATTTTACGAATACGTCATACGCCGCGTCTGCGTTTTCACGCCGATTTTGGCCCGCGCGAAAGTTTCGCACTTAATCAAAAGATTGACGAACTGACACTCGCGCCCGGCACGGAACATGGAGGTGAAAACTATGTCGCCGCTGATTGACCCTCGCATCCTTAAGGGATTTAGGGATTTCCTCCCAGCCG
>JAIRSB010000180.1 GCA_031255655.1 Spirochaetaceae bacterium
GTTTTGATAAGGATTTCCCGCAGGGCGATTTCTTCGTCGAGCAGTGGAAAGGCGTCTTTTTCCGCCATGTCAAAAAAGCGCGCCAAAGTTTCCGCGTTGTAATCATGCGCGTTCCAACCGTGTAAGTCGGCTATTTCTTCATCCCGCGCAAGCCTTCCCTTAAAGCCTTTTTTTTCGGCAAAAAAGGCTAGGCGCTTAAAAAGTTTATCCTGTACCGCGTAAGAGGCGGTATCGAATATCAAAATATTTGGAAAACTTTCCCAGAAAAAAATCTCATAGCTTTCATTCCGCCACTTATCCTGCGGGTATTTGAGGATGAAGCCTGTGTCCGCAATAACTGGCGTCATGCCATCATCAGGCGGCGCGGGTTTTAGAAACGCTTTTTCCACGCTTCCGTTTATCTGTATCGCGTTATTCCTGCGCTCCCAAAAGGCCGCTGGCACCGTCAGGCTGTGGTATTCGTTCAGCCCTTCGTTTGCGATGTACTGGATAGCGGTGTTCCCCGCGCTGATTAGCGGCGCGCCGCTTATCCCGTCTATAAAAAGTATTCGTTGGCCTGAAATCGCGTAATAGTCGTCGGGATTTATCAGAATTACTGGGGTTTCCGCCTCGTCCCCGGCGGCATATTCCTTTACAAAGGGGCTTGTCCGTACCGTACCGTCCTCTGCTTCAAAGCCATAAAAGCGTTCTGTGAACCGCAGTCCGTTCAAGCGCAGCCACGCGCCGGATTTCTTTTTGCCGCCTTTTATTTCAAATGAAATCTTTTTTATACGCGCGGTTTGCAGCGGGATAACGTAGCGCATTCGCGTATTAGTTATGTCGGCGTTTATGAATTTCAAATTATCCGGCAAAACCCAGCCGAAATCATCGTCGATTTTCAACGCGGCTTCGGGGCGCGCGCCGTCGTCATCCGGCGTGGTTTGCGCCTCCGCGCCGATGTGTATGTCGTAGTCAACTTCTAAGGAATAGTTGCGAGGGACTCGTTCGCTTTCGCTTAGTACGTAGTCGTAACGTTTTGTCTTGGTCATATCGAACAGTCCTGACAGGTTATTTGAGGAACTATATAGCGGGTAGGTTTCGCCGCTGTTTCCTTTTAGCGAAAAATCGGCTTGTTTTTCCGTCCAGCACGAAGCGGCTGTCAGCATGGCGCAAAAAATGAGTGGAGCGGCCTTTCCCAAAGCCGGTTTAGTTTCAAAGCCGGTCTTTGAAAAATATGGGGACTGTCTGTTTTTTCTGCTTAAATTCAATGTCGTGTAATTGTCTGTTTTCACCAAAATCCGTTATTTCTCCGCTCTTAGAGCGCAGGCTCTAGAGCGCTATGATTCCGCGCGCTATAAGCTGCGCCAAAGCGTAACGCCGTTCCATCGTTATATCGTCTTTGTTGCGTAAAAAGGTCTCTAGTTGAGCGCAAAAGGCGTCGTTTTTTATAGGGAGTTCCAAGACGCATTTGTAATACGCGCGGTGTGATGGTTCAAAGCGGCGGTTCACGCAGAATAGGGTAAGGCAGGCGGTCTTAATGAAGCCGGCTTCGGACATCAGGTAAAAAAAGTCATCGTCCTGTATCAATGCCGCACCTAAATCGCTTAAAAAATGCTCCATCTTTGACTGGTTTGCCTGCCGCACCGTGTGCCAAAAGTTATCGCTCAATTTGCCAAGGCGTTTTCTGATTTTGTCAATCCAGCCGTTCCGCGAAAAAAGTATATCGCCGTTGTATAAGCGGTAAAAGCCGTAGGTTCCCATGCTTTTAATCATCCAAAGCCGCTCGTTTCCTTCAACCGCGATGGAAACGATGTCTTCTATGTTCTTCGTAAATTTGAACTCAAGCCGCACGGGGATGCTGCCTATCAGAAATCTGTCTTTGTTGCCGGAACTTTCGAAGGCGGCGGCGTCCTCGCCGTACTTTTTTTCCCGCGTAAAAACATCTGGAGGCGGGGCGGTGCAAAACACGTCGATTATAAGCGCGAAATACGGATCGAAAGTCGCAGGCAGCGCGGCTTCGTTCAAGCTGACGCACTCTACGCAGTCCCATGACGCGAGCAAGCGCGAAAAGCGTCCGGTAAGCGTCTTAACTTTGTACTCCATCTGGATAAATCTTATATCAGCGCAGTCTCTGTTTCAAGGGGTTGGAAAGGAGATAAATTCGTGGTACTGACAGCGTACAGCCAGAAATGAAGCGTTCGGTAAAGGATTTTTCCATATCAGCCGTCAAATTTTCAAATACACGGTCTGCTTTCGCCTATCTTTTCAGCGTCGCAAGTCACTGCAAGGGCGGTTTTCATAAATAAATCACTAAAGTCAGGGAATAAAAACGCCGAAAATGGAGTATCGGTGGTATAGTTCCCCTCCCAAATCACTATACCCCCGGTTGCCTCAAGGGCAGGGCCGGCGAAAGCCGGCCTTTTTTGTTCTATGGGCATAAAACCGCCGTTTTTAGGTACGCGGCGGAGGCGGGGAAGCGGTGATTAAGAGCTCTTGATGATGTTGAAACCCGCGCTTATAATTAAAATATAACTCATAATTACTGAGGCAGCCTCGCCCGCGGAATGAAATATAGTTAATAGTATGCGGAATTTACCCGCGGAACAAGTTTGATGGACGGCGCATTGCCGGTATTTTTCGGAAAAAAACGCCGGATTTTGATAAGTCCGGTGAAAATCAGACTGTTCCAAAACTGAAGTTTTGAAACAGACGCAAATGCGATTAATTAAGGAGTTTTTATGAAAAAAATACCCGTTGGGATTCTTGGAGCTACGGGGATGGTGGGGCAAAACTACATCGCGATGCTTGCTGGACACCCATGGTTTGAAGTCAATTATGTCGCCGCTTCACTGCGCAGCGCGGGAAAAAAGTACGGCGAAGCCATGTCAGGCCGTTGGCTGCTCCCGAAAACATATCAGTCCTCTGTCGCGGAATTGGTCATAGAGAACGCCAACGACATATCGCGCGCGGAGGCCGCCGCCGCCAGGGGAGAACTGGCGTTCGTATTTTCCGCTCTCGAGATGGGCAAAGAAGACATACTCGCTCTGGAAAACAGCTATGCCGCCGCCGGAATACCTGTTGTATCAAACGCTTCGGCGAACCGCTGGACGGATGATGTGCCCATGCTGATTGCCGAAGTAAACCCTGATCACGCCGATATTATCCCGTCGCAGCGATCAGCCCGCGGCTGGAATAAAGGCTTCATCGCAGTTAAGCCGAATTGCTCGATACAGAGCTACGTAACGCCGCTCTGGGCATTGTTGCGGGAAGGCTGCGAAATCAAACGCATGATAGTAACAACAATGCAGGCGGTTTCTGGCGCGGGTTACCCGGGTGTGGCCAGCTTGGATGTTATAGACAACGTGGTGCCTTACATCGGAGGCGAGGAAGAAAAATCGGAACTAGAGCCTTTGAAGATACTCGGAACGGTCAGGAACGGCAAGATAGAAAAAGCCGCCGCGCCGCTTATCAGTGCTCATTGCAACCGTGTCCCAGTGATTAACGGGCATACAGCAACCATCAGCGTGGAATTCGGCGCGAAAAAGCCATCTGTTGAGCAGGTTAAACAGATTTGGACAAATTTTAGCGCTCTGCCGCAGGAGTTAAAACTACCCCTCGCGCCAGAACAGCCTATCATCGTTCGTAACGAGGACAATAGGCCCCAGCCCAACAAGGATAGGGACGCATACAAAGGCATGGCGGTAAGCGTTGGACGCATACGCCCTTGCCCGGTGTTTGACCTGCGCTTTGTAGGGCTTTCGCATAACACGGCGCGCGGAGCGGCCGGCGGCGGCATACTTAATGCCGAACTGCTAAAAGCGAAGGGGTATATTGCCTGAAATTAAGTAAGCGGACTACCAGTTACCGTACCCGCCGCCGGAAGGCCTGTCGCGGCGGGGCTTGTCCATAGCTAAGTTGACGCGGATTTGACGACCGTCAAATTCTTTGCCGTTAGTTCCTTCAATCGCGGCGTCAGCTTCGGCGTCATTGCCCATTTCAATAAAGCCGAAGCCTTTTGAATTACCGGATTCGCGATCCATGATGATCTTAACGGATGATACGTTGCCAAAACTGGAAAAATAGTTACGCAGCCCGTCTTCTGTAGTGTGATACGAGAGATTGCCGACATAGAGTTTATTACCCATTGAAAAAATTCCTTATCCCGGAAGCGGGCTTTTTGCCCGCGGCGTCCGGTCGCGCTAATATACACGCCCGCAAAAAACGAGCGACTCCCGTTTATAACGGCGAAAAAACGCCGCGTTAAACGATTGGATGCAAAATTTCAGGGTATTTAAAAGAAGCGCGAAATAGCGCGGATTATATCTGCCATATCGTAAAACTGACTTGCCAGCCATAAAATAAAAAACTCTCAAAAAAGAACCCTACATGCCTATTCTACTTCGCCGCGCGTTTATATGTCAAGTGAATTTCGACAAGC
>JAIRSB010000243.1 GCA_031255655.1 Spirochaetaceae bacterium
ATCAATAACGTAAAATCGTCATTTTCAAGTATAAAACACCTATTTAGACCCTTTTTAGCATATAAAAGTCAATTTGATAGTCTAGATGAATATTGCCGGGTCAGTAATTGATTTTGAGAACATACGTTCTTCATTTATTAATGAAACAATTGAAAAAGCAACTGCATAGCCTAACTCTAAAAAAGTCAAGCAATATAGGCATCATAATATTTTTTTGCAAATGCTATAGTACAAATTGAACTTATAGTATACCAGACCTAAAATACCTGTTAGTTTTAATGGTTTTAGGTCATATTTTGAAACTTGTGCAAGAGCAACAATCGAATATACAATTGCATATCCAAAGTTAAAAAATGTATAACTAATAACTACTTCAATCATAGATGTGGTAATAAAACTCAAAAAATATAGAGTAAACCAGATTACTCCTATGATTGATAATGCCCACAGTGATTTAATAAATTTTGGTTTACCGACCGTATTTTTTATAATGCGGGGGGGGGGGGGGTTATTCGTGCTGACTGTATGCCATAATGAACGGCTTCTACAGTTGGTTCCACAGAACCAATTTTTTCACCACGATAAGGATGAAATTTTGATGCTTCCGGTACTTCTTTACCACAACTTATGCAAAACATTTTTAAACCTCTATATTTCTTTAATTATCGGCAACTTTTTATATTTGATCAATACTTTTTTTACAAAAATTTTGAAAATTATGGCATATAATGTTCCAGTTGTATGCGACGTTCGGCGCGGGTAATAGGATAGACGGGCTGTGAAGCAGTCAGCGATGACATGGTTGATAAACTCACTGCTATTATCGCTGGGGAACTCCCGAAGGGGAGAAGGAAGTGAGTAGGTAACCTTGAGGGCGGCAAAAGTTCAGTGGCGAGCCTTATTGAGGAGGTAGTAGAGGCATATCCTGCTATGTCATAGGTGATGTTGAACGCCAGCCACCGGGCGATGCACTCCATCCGTTGCCTCATAAGCGGGACAAGTATTTTCCCGCATTCATACCAAAAGAATGTCCAAGCCAGCCGGAGGGACGCGATGACTTCGTCGGTAATAGACTCGCTTGCCCTCCCGGTTCGCCGGACGCTTTTTCCCAGTTTGAGTTTTACTGCTCTGCCGTGTCCGTAGACCGTCAGTTCCCTGACCGGTTTGCAACTTAAAACTTTGAACGTTGATTTCCTGTGGTATACGGTCAGTTTGGTGAATTCATCAAGCATAACTCGCTTTTCTTTCTTTTTTGCCTCATGGTAACGGGATCTGTATTCCTTGATTACTGCCTGTTTTTCTTTCATGTTTGAGTCCATTCGGACGCTCTCCTTCGAGCGCCCTTTGTAATTTGGGTAACATTTTCAATTTGAGGTATGGGCTCTTTTCAGTAACATTTTTCGCGCCGCAATGCGTGCCCTTGACAAAAGAACACATTAAAAATAGGCTATTAAGCGGATTGTTTCAAAACAACAGTTTTGAAACGGCCTTGATGTTTGGGGAAGAAGGGTGAAATTCCCTCGCAAGCGCGTTACCGTTACAGCCGGGATACCAAAGCGAAGTCCGGCGCGATGAACCTTCAGGTTTACTCGTGTGAAACTAAAGTCTGTAAGATTTTACAGAAAAAGACTTCGCCGCCATTTTTCTTTGCGCATACCGGAGAAAATGAACAGATGTATTGCATTTTTGATACACATTCATTTACGAAAAGCCGCGGTATGTCCCGCGGCTTTTTTGTTTCACGAGGCTATAACAGCCAAGGGCCGCCGTATTTTGCGGTGGCGACGGACCGAAGAGAGGCGAATCTTCTCCCGCCGCTCTTATCCGCCGCCGCTGCAAAATACGAGGACTTATAGTTAGAAACGAAAAATTATTTTATTAGGAGTTTATTTCATGAAATTTTTTAATTATGTGTTTATAGCAGGTTTCATCATGTTAGTAACATTGACATCCTGCGCAGGCTCGCCGGAAAGCAAATCCGGCAAACCGGTTTTACTTGTCGTTAGTTTCGGCACCAGCTTCAATGAAAGCCGCGCCCTTACGATAGGCGCGATAGAGAACGCGCTCGCTGAGGCTTACCCCGAATATGAAGTACGCCGCGCCTTCACAAGCCAGATAATCATCAATGTGATAAAAAAACGTGACGGCGAAAAAATCAACAACGTAAACGAAGCGATGCGCCAGCTTGTAAAAGACGGAGTGAAAGACCTAGTCGTTCAACCCACGCACCTGATGGAAGGCATAGAGTACCACGAAATGCTTGACGCGGTGAAACCCTTTGAAAAAAACTTTAACAGCGTACGATTCGGCAAACCACTTCTTTCGTCCGACGCCGATTACGACGAACTAATCAAAGCAATAGTCGATGAAACCCGCCAATACGACACGGACGGTGAGGCAATTGTGTATATGGGACACGGCACGGAAGCCGAATCAAACAAAGATTACACAATACTCGCCCAAAAACTTGTTGAGCAAGGGTACAAAAACTATTTTATAGGCACCGTTGAGGCAGAACCAAGCCTAGAAGATGTCATCGAGCAAGTAAAAGCGTTCGGCGCTAATAAAATCACGCTGCTGCCGCTGATGATTGTTGCCGGAGACCACGCCTCCAACGACATGGCGGGCGATGATGACGATTCATGGAAAAGCGTTTTGCAAGAAGAAGGTTTTTCCGTTACCCCCATTCTTAAAGGATTGGGACAGTACAAAGGTGTTCAGCAAATATTTATCAGCCATGTAAGCGACGCACTGCAATGAAAACGCTTCCGTGCATTTTAGTCTGCCTGTTCAGCCTCTCATCATGCGACAGGCAAGATATGCCGGAAACTGTAAGCGCTCCGCGGAGCGCCTACAATAACATTGACAGTGCCGCCTTTAGCGTTACAGACGACGAAGGTAATATAATAACTTTTGACAAACCTTTTTCGCGCATAATATCACTTTATTCCGCACACACAGAAAACCTGTTCGCGCTCGGCGCGGGCGCGAGCCTCATTGGGGGTCATTCAACCTGCGATTATCCGGCGGAAGCGAAAGAACTCCCCGTTTTTGAATACACCGGAGACCCAGAATACGTCATCGCGGCAATGCCCGACATCGTTTTAATACGTCCTTTCATACGCAAACGCAGCCCAGCTTACATATCCGCGCTCGAAAACGCCGGAATTCCGGTAATTTCGCTGTATCCAGAAAAATTTGAAGACTTTGACGACTATATCCGGCGTTTATCGCTGCTTTCGGGGACGGACGCGGAACAGAAATTAAGCGCGTTTCACGAAGGGCTAAAAAACATTGAATACAAAACTGAACAGATAAAAGACAAATTGAACGTTTTTTTTGAGACAACAAAACGCGAGACGCGCACCGCTTCCCCCGAAAGCCTCCCCGCGTTGGCGATAAAGATTTCCGGCGGCGTGAATATAGCGCAGGACGCGAAACCGGTAAATCCGCTTTCTTCAATCGCGTCATACGGGGCGGAAAAACTACTGTCGCACGGTGGCAGTATTGACGTATACATCGTCCAAACCGGCCCGATGAATCCGCCTGAATCACTGGACGCGCTGCGCGGACGACCCGGATTTTCGGCAGTAAAAGCGATACGGGACGGCAGGGTTTTATTCATCGACGAAAAAATAATTTCCTCTCCAGTTTTTAGATATTTGCAAGGCGTAGAAACGATAGCGCGCTTTCTGTACCCGAATGAGTTTGACAAACCGGAAACAAATGAGTGATGCCGCAGGCTCTTTCGTGGCCAAACATGGAAGACAGCGTTTGATAATCGCTCTACTCTGCGCGGCGCTGCCTCTGGCGATGCTGTTTTCGGCGGGACTCGGCGCAACCCGTATTCCGGCGGTGGATGTGGCACGGATACTGCTTGGGAAATTGATAGGCGGAGAGCGTATGCTCCGCGGGATAAGCGCGGGCGAGCTTTCCATCGTTTTTGACCTGCGCCTGCCGCGTATCGTGTGCGCGGCGTTCACCGGATCTGCGCTCGCGGCGGCGGGCGTGATATTTCAGGCCATACTGCAAAACCCACTCGCCGACCCGTATACACTCGGCGTATCGACAGGCGCGGCCTTCGGCGCGACTCTGGCAATTTTCCTGAACATCACGGCGTCCCTCGCACTGTCCGCGCCGCTGTTCGCCCTTGCATTCGCGGGAATTACACTCGTTGCCGTCCTTGCAATATCGAACCGCGGCGCAGGGCTTATCAAAACGAACCTGATTATGGCGGGAATAATTTTAAGCGCGATACTTCAGGCGGGCATAAGCTTCATCAAAATATCCTCCGGCGAGAACGTCGGAGCGATAGTGTTCTGGCTCATGGGTAGCCTTTCGGGACGCTCATGGAACGACGCGTTGCTGCTTTCTCCGGTTGTAA
>JAIRSB010000036.1 GCA_031255655.1 Spirochaetaceae bacterium
TCTTTCTTCCCGTTATATACACGCTTGAACTTATTCTCAAAAACCTGCATCGTACTTTTATTCGCAGGATGCGGCGCTATACGATAGCGGTAATAATAGCCAAAGTGATTGCCCCCGCCTTTGGGTGTTTCATGGAATGTTTTATTGATAACCGACACTGTATTATAAAAGGCGAGCAATAGCGAGAGTCTTACGCTTTCATTTTTTTGTTTTGTTATCAGCGATTTTAACAGCGCCAGCTGCGCCAATTGTTCGTCCGTAAACAATTCCTTTACAGTTTGAACGTCCGAGCCTTTAGGCAGCGGCAAATCTTTCGGGCCTTTATATTTTTTTATTGCCGCGTCTATTTCAGCGTTCGTTTTCGGCTCAAGCCTAATGTATTCATCTTTTATTTTTGTGAAACAATCCATCAATTCTTCGCGTTTGGCTGGAAAGAGCATCGCTTTTGTCATAAACACTGAAAGCGGGTTTAAATCAACGTGAACCGCCTTTCTGCCGATTACAATAGCTTCTATGGCGGTAACGCCGCTACCGCCGAAAGGATCAAGTACGACATCTCCTTTTTGCGAAAAATTTTTTATATACGTCTTGACTATATCCCATGACTGCCGCGTAAAGTATGCGTTGCAGCCGAAATGACGTTTTACCTGCTGTTTTTTTGTTTTAATTTCCTCTAAAAGCGGACGGCTGCCATAATCAAAGCGTTGTTCGGATTCTATCGGCGCGGGCTTTTCATACGAAAAAGTTTTGCCGGACTGAAAACTGTCAGATGAAAGCATTTTTCGTAAAACTTCCCAATGAGAATCAATTTCATTTAGGCTGAAATACAAAACCGGCTTTTCAGTTTCTGTAGTCCTCCAGCAGGCGAAATTCAGACCATTGCAGAGAGCGAAATACTTGGCTCTGATTTCAGGGTGAACGGCGTATATATACGCCTGCTCCACATTGTCATCGTCTATTATTCTTTGTCCAGGCGCTTTCGCATCCAAAACCCACGCATAACTGTCTCCCACTTTTAACGCATAGTCAGGTATCAAGTTGACCTTTCTCTTCCTGCTTCCGGTCCGCAAAAACGGGCTTTGAAGAGATTTCTCACGCAGTATATTTTCATAGGTGAATCCGAGCTCTTTCAGAATCGGGTCTATGACAACGGCTCGTACAGATGCTTCTTTGAAGTCCTTGTCTGTTTCGATTTTACCAAAATCCAGAGCGCCAAACAGTCTTTCTTTAATAGTCATTGTGCAATAATAGGGCTATTTTCCGCGCTTTAGCAAGCACAATCCTTTCGCGGCTAAGGCTAGTTTTGAAACCGGAGGGAGGCTATAATGGGGTCATGGGCATCTGTATGGCCGGAGTTGATCATACAAAAGCCGGAGTTGAGGTGCGCGAACACTTCGCGTTTACGGCGGCTTCCCGGGCCGCCGCGCTGACCGGCATCCGCGAGAGTTACGCCGGAACGGAATGTGTCATCATAGCGACGTGCAACCGCACGGAGCTTTGGCTTTATACGAAAGACGGTCAGTGTCCCCCGCCGGATAGGCTTTTGCGCGAATTAAAAAACATTCCGCCTGAAAAAAGTGAAAGCATCTTTACAAAACACGAAGGGCGCGAAGCGGTAGATCATCTTTTCAAACTGGCCTGCGGCCTAAAATCACGGATAACCGGAGAAAACCAGATACTTTCGCAAGTAAAAGAGGCTATCGAGGCGGCGCGGGAGAGCTGCGGCGGAATGCCTGTCATGCAGCGGCTGTTTGAAAGCGCGTTAGCCTGTGCCAAGCGCGTCAAAACGGAAACGAATATTACCCGCGCCGACGCTTCGATAGCGTCCGCCGCGCTGGACTTCGTAAAAGAGAACACCAACCTGAAAGACGGCGCCGCCGTGCAGGGCGCCAACGCCTCTATTCGAGGCGCCAACGCCTCCATTCGAGGCGCATCGTGCTTAGTAATCGGCAGCGGTGTTATAGGGCGGCTGTGCGCGGAACTCTTTGAGACTGCCGGCGCGGAAGTTACTGTTACACTGCGCCGCCACAAAACCGGAAAAACGGTTTTGGGCAGGAACATCCGCGTGATAGATTACGATGAAAGATACCAGGCGCTGGCGGATTTTCAAATCGTTATAAGCGCGACAGCAAGTCCGCACCACACTCTTACTTTGTCCGAAGCCGCAAGCAGTCTTAGCGGACCAGGCGGGCAAAAACGCATCTTCCTAGACCTTGCCGTGCCCCGCGACATTGACCCTGCCATAGGAGAAATAGAGGGTGTATCTCTTTTTGACATTGACGACATAAGCGCGGGCAGACCGGCGCAGGGGAGTTTTGTGGATTTTGACAGGATAGGCGAGATAATAAACGAAGAGACGGCGGAGTTTAACAAGTGGCTGGCGTTTCGCGCCAATGCCGCGGTCATAAAAATGATAAGGGACGAGGCGGCGGAGCGCATAACGCGGCGCGTCAGGGTGGCGGCGAAAACCGGCGGCGGAACGGCGGACGAGCGCTTGTTGCTGGCGGTGAAGCAATCCGCCGGAAAAGAAATAGACAAGCTGCTGTTCGGTCTGCGCGATAACCTTGAGTGCGGCTTATGGGCGGACTGTCTGGGCGCGTTGGGCGCGCCCTTCGCCTCGGAAGAGGCGAAGGAGCGGGCGTGACTTTGTATGTTGTGGGCATAGGGCCCGGAGACGAAAAATATCTAAGTGGCGAAGCGCGCGCGGCTATTGCCGCTTCACCGGTAATAGCGGGTTATCCGCTGTACCTCGAACTGATAAGCGGCTTGACTGCCGGTAAAGAGTTGTTTTCAACGCCGATGCGGCGCGAACAGGAGCGTTGCGCGTTTGCGCTGGATAAGGCGGCTTCCGGCAAGACAACGGCGCTTGTCTGTTCGGGAGACGCGGCGGTTTACGGCATGGCTGCGCTCTGTCTGGAGTTGTCGCCGCGCTACCCTTCAGTGGAAATAAGAGTGGTTCCAGGCATAACGGCGGCTTTGTCCGGCTCGGCGCTGCTAGGTTCGCCTTTGACAAACGACTTTGCCGTGATAAGTCTTTCCGACCTCCTGACCCCGTGGCGCGTCATCGAAAAGCGGCTTGACGCGGCGGCGGCAGGCGGCTTTGTAATCTGTCTGTACAACCCTTCAAGCAAAAAACGCGCTTCTTATCTTTCAAAGGCCTGCGAAATCATAATGCGCTACCGCTGCGATAAGAGCGTCTGCGGGATAACGCGCAGCATAGGGCGCGGCGGCGAAGAATGCCGGATACTGAGCCTGTCAGAACTGAAGGAGACGGAGGTTGATATGTTCACAACGGTATTCATCGGCAATGAGCAAACCGCGCTGATAAACGGGAAGATGGTAACGCGGCGGGGTTACCCGCTCGCGGCGGAAACGGAATGATGACGGTCTGCGTCTTTTCCGGCACTGGGAATGGCAACAGATTTGTTTCGGCACTTCTGTCACGGGCGGAGGCGGGGGCAGTCCGCCTTAGCCTCCATGTTTTCTGCGCGACGGAGTACGGTGCGGAAATCGCGCGGAACGAGATTGGTGAAGGGCGCGCGCTTATGCACTACGGCAGGCTGGACGAAGAGGGAATGTTAGAAAAGCTGCGGGAAATAAAACCGGATTATGTCATCGACTGCACGCACCCTTACGCGGAAATTGTTACAAAAAACATAAAGAGTGCGTGCGAAAAGGCATCTTTTCCTTTTAGACGCCTGCGCCGTTCCGCTGCCCTGCATCCGGCGGAGAATG
>JAIRSB010000054.1 GCA_031255655.1 Spirochaetaceae bacterium
CCTACGCCGGATTTCCCGATTAATGAAACGAAATTTCCGGCAAGCAGTTCTATGCTTACATTCGATATTACTGTTTTTTCTCCGTAACTTTTCGACAGCGACTTACAAGCAAAAAGCGGAGAGTTTATTTTTTCCGCGCCGAAAATCATGGAAGAAATTCGTTGGTAAAACCGGCGCCGCCAATATTTGTTTCAAGCAGTCCTTCGCTGTACATCCATTGGTAAAAGCTTCTCCAGCGATTTTCGTCGATTTCTCCCCACCGCGGCGATTCGGCCTGATAGCGTTTCACCAAGTATTTCTGACTTTCGTATACCAAATCTGGATCAAGTTCCGGCGCGTGTTTCAGAAGTATGTCCGCCGCTTCCCGCGGATTCTCCATTGCGTAGCGGTAACCTTTCGACAACGCCGACATAAATCTTTTTACCGAATCACCATTTGCCGCCGCGTAATCCGCGTTTACCACAAAAACCGGAGTATAAAAATCGAACACGGGGTTTACCGAGCCGAAATCAATATAGTTAATGTCTATGCCTTCAAGCTTTGCTTTCATTCCGTCCCACGCATAGTATATCCATATCGCGTCAATGTCTGTTTGCAAAGCGGAAATAGCGTCGGTCGCATTATTAGGAATCATTCGTACAGCGTTGAAATCCCCACCATCCTCTTCGACTACGGTGCGGATTATTGCCGTAACCAGCGGCGTTCCCCATGAGGCAAAACGCTTACCTGCTAAGTCGCGCGGCCTTTTTATACCGGAGTGGGCAAGCGACATTATGCCACTCGTATTATGGCAGATTATAGCCGCAACCGCGATTACCGGAAGGGCGTCAGTATTCCGCGCTATCGCCGGACCAAGCGATTCCTGAAAGTCGAACGCGTACTCCGTACCGCCGGCGGCGGTCAAAAGCAAGGCTCCGTCTTCCGGCGGCTGCATTATGCTTACAATGAAGCCAGCTTCGGCGAAGTATCCGTTTTCCAAAGCCGAATACAAACCAGTGTGGTTTGTATTCGGCGTCCAGTCCAGCGCGACACGAACATTTTCTGTTTTTATGTCCGATGGAATCATCACTGCGTCTGCGTTTTTCCGGGTGCAGCCGACAAACATAAGGGCTGTTGCCACCGTTATGCAGAATAAAATTTGTTTTAGTGTATCCATAAAAATACTCCTATAAAAATTGGCGGTATAAATCCGCAAAAATCCTTCAGAATCTGCGTTATCACTCCGAATCCGCGGAGTTTCGCTTCCATGGAAGGGCATACCATTCCAAAATCGCGGTAATTTTAAGCAGTGCGAAGCTGACAAGCACGGTAAGCAGTATGCTTGCGAACATCTTGTCGAAAGAATACGATTTGCGAACCCGAATCATATACACACCAAGTCCTCCATCCCCGCCGAGCCATTCGGCTATTACCGCGCCCGCAATCGCGTACGATGCCGAAATTCGAAATCCCGCAAAAAAAGACGGCAGGGCCTGCGGTATCTTCAAAAAGCGGTATATCTGCACTCGAGAAGCCCCCATAGAGCGCAATAAACGCGCCGCGTCATCGTCAGCCTGAGTGAAGCCCGAAACGAGTGAGACGGTTGCCGGAAAAAAACAGGTGATGAAAACCAGCGCTACTTTCGGTGCGGAACCGTAGCCGAGCCACAACACCAGCAGCGGCGCGACAGCGACGACAGGCAGCGTCTGTGTCAACAGCAACAGTGGATTTAACGCTTTTTTGACACAGGTGTTCGTGTCCATTAACAAGGCCAGCGCGAACGCCGTGGCAATCGCCATGGATAAACCTAAGCCCGCTTCGAAAAGTGTGAAACGCAGATGCAGCATGAGCAGTGGAAAATCTTTTATGAAGGCGGCACATACTTTTTCCGGCGACGGCAGCATATATGGAGGCACTATTTTCATAGCGCACAATAACTGCCACAACAAAACAAGCGCCGCGAGCGCTGCGGCAGGCGCGGCGCTATCTCGCGTGATACTTACCGGTTTTCTCTTCAATGCTAAACGTTCCTTTTTCCGGGCTATACACAAATTTTATGTACAGCGAAACTGATTTTGCGCCTTCCCGTACGCAGATTTTTTGACATTCCTGCGCGATTTCCCATAAAGCATCCGCGTCTCCCTCAATCGTCGTCTCGAACGGTCCAACAAAGTACCGCAGTCCGCGTCCCTTTATGTACGCGATGACCGCGTCTATTACGCGGAGCGTCTCTTTTTCATCATTCAAACGGGGTAAAGCCTGAATAGCGATGCTTGCTTCCGGCCGTTTCATGTTTCCTCCTCACAATACAAACAAGCGGTAAAACCGCAAAAAAAAGCCTTCACGGAAAATACCGTGAAGGCCGTCAATTTCTGCGATACAAAAATAAACTTCCTACGCCGGTATTATCCGGATCAGGTTTAGGGTCAAAGCGTTGCGCCGCTTACTCTCAGCCGGAATCATCCAGCCCCCCTGTAGATTTTATAAAATTAGCTTACAATAGCGGTATATTTGTGTCAATATATTTTCAGCGGCGAAATTTTTATATCACATTTTTGGGGAATTGGCGGCGTGTATGCGCAATTCTACGGATATCTTTCATTTTAGCGTATTATTTTTCATACAAACGCCGACTTTTTCGCCTTTTTATGGCTATTCTCACATTTCCCTGCTACACTATTTAGTTGAATATGCCGATATACACAAGGAGGTATTATAAATTGAGTACGGTTGCTGTCAGAGTCTCTTTAATATTTTTATATTTTTTGTTTATAACCGCCAATTATGTATCGGCAGCGACGGTTTCAATATTAATTATCGAGACCGGTCAGTCTGACAAGACGGAAATTGCTGGATTTTGGGAAACAGGCATGATGGACGCTTTGTTTGAGATGGGTCATATAGTCAGTAACGCCCCTGCCGTGCAGATTCCGAAATTTGACGACAAGGAAATCCCACTGAAAACGCAAAACGATTTCGAGGAAGCGGAACGAAGCGATGTGGATTATTTTATTATCGCTCAGCTAGATTATCCTGAAGCTGGAAAACAAGGAACGGAAAAGGCTCTAGTGGCGTTGAAATTGTATAAAATTCGTCCTTACGGCGTGCTGTACACAGGGAAATACGAGGTGGACGCCGGAAATACTCCGCTTGATAAAATTTCAAAAGCTAAAGACGCGGCGCGTTTGCTTGCCCGGTATATGGGGAACGGGTGACGGGTGAGACGGGTGATGGGAACTATGCCAAAAAAATTATTTACAGCCGCAGGTCTTTTAATCGCGCTTGTTTTATTTTCAAGCGCCTCGTCTTCATGGGAAGGCGCCTCGACACCGGATTTTTACGGTGCGCTGCCGGAACGCGGTTTCTATGTCGCTACAAATTCTTTCCCGCGTAACACGGTGGTGGACATCGTAAATCTTGAGACAGGAAAAACGATTCAAGCAATCGTTGTTGATAACCCGTCATCCATTTCTGAAAACGCTGTGATACTGTCTCGCGACGCCGCGGAAGCTATCGGCATGGGAACGCGGTCTTCCGTGAGGATACGAATCAGTCCGCCTGCGGATTCTGTCGCGTTTTCACCATTTTCCGACGGCCGTAGTTTTTCTGGCGACCCTGATTACGACCCCAAAGCCTTCGTGCGCGCATATGCTCTCCCCGTGGAAACGGATGCTGTCGCTCCACCTCCTACAACAAAAGAAGAATCCTCTGTTCCGCCTCCGGTTAAAATAATTCCGGATCCAGTGAAAGACACCGGACCTGTCCAAATAAAAAAAGAAGAGTCGCCCTCCGCTCCGCCTTCAGTTAAAATAATTCCGGATCCGGTAAAAAATACCGGACCTGTCCAAATAGCGCCACTTCCCGCAGAACCCGAAATAGTGCAGGCCGACGAGGTTCCAGTTACCTCATATCCATTACTGTCGCCTTCTGAGCCTATGCCGTTTTTTATGCCGCCGCCACTCCCCAACGCGGTTTTTATTGAAGATGAAAGTCCGCCTTCCTCACCGGCACAGGAGGCGCCAGCCGAACAAGAAATTACCCAATTCGAGCTTCCCAGCATAGTCCCGGGGCCGTTACTCCCTCCAGAGACGGCAGCTTCGTTCATCCCTATGCCACTACCGGAGATAAGCGCTTATGAATTTATTGGGGAAGATACCCCTGTAGAAGCCGCGGTTGAACCTTCCGTTATTGAGGATTCTGAAGCACCAGAAATATCGGAAGCTCCGCGTCCGTGGTCCTCAAATGATCGAACCTCTCCCCTGCCCTCTCCCGCTTCTCCCGGATATGCCGATGTTTCTGAATTGGAGCCGGAAAACCCGTTTCCAGATGTAAGTCTATCGTACCAAAATCCGGTTGATTACCCGTTACCTGTTATAGCATTAGATGAGCCTCCATCGGGAAATGTATACGATATCACGGCACCGGGCGAGTCCGCCGCCCGAGATGAGGAAAACGAGGAACTGCCGCCGGAACTCAGCCTCCCCGGACAAATGCCGAACGAGAGAGGCAGCAGTCTTGCCGAAGCGTCTGGGGAGAACATATTTAGCAAAACTGGCGAAGATGATATCACTGGCGAGGAATCGCCGCCTGAAATAATACCGCCTGGTCAGATGCCGTACGAAAGCGATGCGGAAATCTTAGCGGATGTCGGTGAATCTATTGAAAGAATTAATGACACGCCGGATATAACATCCATCGACCTGAATCCGACTGACGAATATGAGGATGAAAAGTTTTTAGATGAAGTTTCCGCCGGTAAGCTGCACGATTTAGCAGCATCAGGTGAACCCGTTGAAGATAGCGAAAATGAAGAGTCTCCACCAGAACTCAGTTTACCCAACCAGACGACGTACGAGAATGACGATGCGGTTAATCTTACTGAAGCTGATGCAGAAATTATTGATACTCCTGATGTGATTACATATCGAAATCCGTCAGAAGGATACATTCCTTCAGGCAGGTCATTGGACGAGGCGGTCATCAGCGAATCATACGAAACAACAAAAGAAGAAACCATCTATAATAGTGAAGATTTTCCCGAAACGTCGCTTGTGTACGCGGAGCCTGGTATGAGCGGCAGACTTGAACTGTCTGACGGATTATGGATGCTGAAGAATCCTGCGGGCTTGGAATATGTTTTAGGTCGAGCGCTGCCAGCGGAGGATGTATATCCCGGATTTTTGCCTAG
>JAIRSB010000089.1 GCA_031255655.1 Spirochaetaceae bacterium
CAATGCGGACTTGACAACGCTGGCGTTGGGTTTTACTATAATTTGAGATGGGCCGCTAGCTCAGCTGGTAGAGCAGCAGACTCTTAATCTGCGGGTCACAGGTTCGATCCCTGTGCGGCTCATAACACGAATACCTTACGGTTGCGAAATAACTTTTGAGACTGTTCCAAAACTTGAGATTACGGAAACCAGTTCACCGGCAGGACAGCCTCTTTCAGGAAAGATGACACAGTCACAAGAAGATTACCTTGAAATGGTTAGCTTTCTCTCTGACGAGGGAAAAGTCCGAGTTACCGATATAGCGGCGCGGCTCGGATTCTCTAAACCCTCCGTGCTGACGGCGCTCAGACTACTGGAAGAAAAAGACCTCATAAGACATGAACGATACGGCAGCGTATCGCTGACAGACAAAGGACGGGAACTCGCCGGAGAAATACGCGAACGGCATTTTTTGATCAAGAAATTCCTACTCGAAAAACTGAACGTAAGTGAAGAAATCGCAGAAAAAGATGCCTGCAAAATGGAACACGTTCTGTCCGAAGAGACATTTGAAAAACTCAAATTTTTTGTAAATTCCGAAAACATTAAATCCTGATGGATTACGACTGCGTTGTGATAGGCGGTGGACACGCCGGTATAGAAGCCGCGCTTGCGACAGCCCGGCTAGGGCACTCCGTACTGATGATAAGCCAAAATCCCGACAGAATAGGCGCTCTTTCCTGCAATCCCGCGGTGGGGGGACTGTCGAAAGGCAATCTCGTCCGCGAAATCGACGCGCTGGGCGGCGAAATGGGACGCCTAATAGACCAAAGCATGATACAGTACCGTGTGTTAAACCGCTCACGCGGCCCCGCGGTACAAGCGCCGCGTGCCCAAGCGGACAAAGCCTTGTATCAGGCACTCGCCCGCCGCTCTGTGGAAACACAAAAAAACCTCGAACTGTTAATGGACACCGCAGTCGATTTAATTTCCGGGCAAACGGACGGCAAAATGACTGTCTGCGGCGTACGAACAGAGCGCGGACACAAAATCTCCGCAAAAACCGTGATACTCGCAGCCGGAACTTTTCTTGAAGGCAGAATATTCATAGGGGAATACGACGCGCCAGAGGGCCGGCTTGGAGAAAAAGCTGCCATAGGGCTTGGCAACGCGCTTAGAAAACACGGTTTCTATGTCGGGCGGCTCAAAACAGGCACGCCCGCCCGTATCGCGGCGGATTCCATTGATTTTTCCGCGCTGGAACGGCAAGACGGAGAGATGCCGCTGCCGTTTTCATTCGACCCGGCCGGTTACCAAGTCGAAAACCGCCCGTCAATCCCTTGCTGGATTACTTACACTAACGCCATGACGCATAAAATAATCCGTGAAAATATAGGACGCTCCCCGTTGTACAGCGGTAAAATAAGCGGTAAAGGCCCGCGTTACTGCCCATCAATCGAGGACAAAGTTACACGCTTCCCCGACCGCGAAGAACATCACCTTTTCATCGAGCCGGAAGGACTATACACGAATGAGATGTACCTTAACGGACTTTCAAGCTCTATGCCGGAGGATGTGCAGTCCGCCTATATACATACGATACGCGGCTTGGAACAGGCGCGCATCGTCCGCCCCGCCTACGCCGTCGAATATGATTACATCGACCCGCTGGAACTGTACCCCACCCTCGAATCGAAGCGTCTGTCCGGCTTTTTCTCGGCGGGGCAGACTAACGGTAGTTCCGGGTACGAGGAGGCCGCCGCGCAAGGTATCATGGCGGGAATAAACGCGGCACGGAAGCTGCGCGGAGAGCCGCCGCTTACGCTCGGCAGAACTGAGGCCTACATAGGCGTGCTCATTGACGATCTAACCACGCTTGGCACAAAAGAGCCGTACCGAATGTTCACCAGCCGCGCCGAACACCGGCTTGTACTGCGTCATGACACCGCGGATAGCCGCCTTACACCGAAAGCCCGCGAACTTGGGCTTATTAGCGATGAGCGTTGGGAACGTTTTGAACAGAAGTCCATGTCGCTGGAATTCATACGGGAACTGCTTGCCACACGAAAAACCGCTCCACCTGCTGCCGAAAGTCTTGAACAAGCGCTCAAACATCCGAACGTCGATTTGCGGCAAATAGCCGCGTTCGCGCCGGAACTGGAAAACTATCCCGCCGAATGGCTTGACCGAGTTGTTTTGGATATAAAATATGAAGGTTACATAAATAAAGAGCTTCGTTTCAGCGCTCGCATGGCAAAGATGGACGCAGTAAAAATCAATCCAGCGTTAAATTATGATGAGATAAAAGGGCTTTCCGCCGAATCTAAAGAAAAACTATGCCAAGTCCGCCCGATTACCGTAGGTCAAGCGGCGCGTATTCCCGGCATACGGCAAAGTGATGTAGCGCTTTTGCTTGTAACCGCGCGGCGCGGTAAGTCTTGAACCTGCCGCTTCACCCACAAATCCGGCGTCTTAATATCCGTCCGACATCGCGCGGTTTTTATCTCGCTGGTATAATTCCTGATATATAAGATTGCGGTCTTTTAACTTTTCTTTTACGGCTTGAGTGAACGGCACATAACGCCAAAATGTGCCGCGCACATCTTTGTCAAGTTTCTGCGTACCCTCGCTCTCTTTTGTCATCCACATGATATAATCTTGAATGAAGTAGGCTTTAACATCGCCTTTCAACTTTTGCGCCTGAAACCACTGGTAATAGTTTCCGGTCAATCCCTCTTCCATCCAGTAGAACGAGGCCTTTTCCTTTGCCACCTGCCATCGCAAGTCGCCTACTGCGGAAAGCACCGCGAGCGTGAGGTTTTTGGGGTACATGGGGATGGCGATGCGTCCGCGGCTTGTTGCGCGGTTCGACTTATCAAATGGCTCCCAGCACATCCCAAAATCACCGTAAGTCGGCAAGAGCAACACGTAAGGCACAATCCGGTTCGGCTTATTTTTGTAGTGGCGGATAAACGCCTCGGAGTCTATGCTTTCAACCCACGAGAGTTGCTTAATTATGTTTTCCCTGAAACCTACACCGATTGGAGTTGGGCGAAAAAATTCACTTGTCAATATAGGGAAGGCGTTACCCTGCCGCCCCACCGTCATCTTCGCCATTTGGCGTACTGATGAAAATTCGGTGTTGATAGACTGTAAATCCATAGAAACTTTTTTTTCTGACCCCGCCTCCTCAAGTTTTCCATTTATTGTTTGAAGATCTTCGCTGGCTGACTCAAGATCTTTCATGTACGAGGCTGATTCGCGGTCAATTTTCAGAAGCGCCTTCGCCTGTTCCTGAATTTCAGAAAATGCCTGTTTCTGCTCATCCGTATATAGTTCGAAAACTTCTGGAAAACTATCATACTGCGCATGATTCATAACGCGGCTTATGGAATTAGAAAGCTGTTTTTCAAACGTAAGGCGTTCAGCGTGTTTCGAGCGCAGTAAACCCTGCGCTCCCTCAATCTTACCCTGCGCCTTATCGTACAAAGATTGAAGGTGCGCGTTCATATTCCCGCGCGGGCTTGACGGCCCGGCTTCATCGGTAGTGGAACATTTCATTTTGCCCGCACCTACCATTGATATCCATTCATCAAGGTAGTACACCGGCTGTCCCAATTCGTCTTTAACCGGAATTTTAGAGAGAAAAGCTTTTGCCTCTGCGGTCAGCATATTTGGGTGTAGAATCCCAAAACGGAGCATATATCTTTTCGGCTCCGGCGTTCCTGCCGTCATTTTTTGTGCGGTTCTACCGATAAAATCCCAAAATACACTGATTAACTGCATACGAAATATAGATTTATCTTTAGGATCTTTCGTAGTAGCATATTTTTGAAAAAGCGTGTGCAGGCGCTGCGTCGCGTCTCCTTCATCCGCGAGTGCCATTTTATAATACACGGGATTCTCAAATATTTTATGCCCTGTATCCTCAAACAGTTTTTCAACAGTTGGAAAACCGCTGCTATTTTCCACCGCTTGAACGTCCGGCTGTTCCGTGTCTTTGATATCGTTGTCTACGTCGAAAATACTTTCTAAATCACTCATTTTGCAAAGTTTAGCATAAAGCGCAGATCTTTGGCAAGTGGGCTAAATATGTCTCAGCAGCAGTTTTACGTTACAAAAGTCATGCCATAACGCGTGCA
>JAIRSB010000091.1 GCA_031255655.1 Spirochaetaceae bacterium
TGCGAGCCCGCATTCTGATTGAGCGCGTAAGAACCCTTAGGGGCAAAAAACGCGGCGGTGGAGTATCCCCAATAGTTTTTCAGCTTTTCGCCCGTACGCGGATTTACGGCAGACAACTCGTTTTCATAAAATTCATGTATAGGCAGAAATTCGAGGCTTGTTATTCCAAGTTCTTTGAAGTATGGGATTTTCTCTACAACGCCAAGATAAGTTCCCGGATGCTCAACACCGGACGAAGGACTTTTCGACAAGCCGCGAACGTGCGTTTCGTAGATGACGCTGTGTCGCAGCGGATAGTTGAGCGGGCGGTCGCCCTGCCAATCGAATGAATTATCAACGACTACGCAGCGAGGCGATGTGCCTACGTTGTCGTTTACATTAAATGACAGGTCTTTTTGAGGGTCATTTGGATTGTAGGCGACAGCTCCGCCAAAATCCCAATCGCTTACACCGCTTAAAGCCTTCGCGTAAGGGTCGATAAGAGCGCGATTCCGGTTAAAGCGCAGTCCTTTTTCAGGCTGATACGAACCATCGGCGCAGTATAGGTAGCATGAACCGGCAGATAGCCCATGTATAAAACAGTGCCACACATCGCCGGTACGGTTTTTTTGGCAATCCAGTGTGATTTCCTGCCGTGAGGCGTCCGGCGCGGAGTTTTCGAACAAAACAAGTTTTATTGACAATGCGTAACGGGAAAAAACCGAAAAATTAACGCCGTTTTCCGCCAAAGACGCGCCTAACGGGAGGGGTTTACCCTCTTCGATTGTGAAATTTCCAAATGCCATAATGGATTATCGGCAAAAATTCCGTACTACAAGCAAGCCGGTACACGAATTATTTGAACTGAATAAAGCCATATCCACTCAAAAATTCAGGTATATACAAAAAAACATTTAAGCTGTATTATAAACATGCCGATAATAAGTTAAAATAATACAAAGTCGATCGGTATGGTTTGCATAGGGCTTATCAGCAATATACCTGCGGAATTGTTACCGCGGTTTTGTTCCAGCCTTTGTACGGGGATATTTGAGCAATTCAAAAAGGGAGGTTTTGAAAACGCTCTTCTTAAGTATATTTTTTTGGAGGAGAATAGTAAAATGAAAAAAATGTTGGGTTTAGCTTTCCTTTCGTTAGGCGTTTCTGGGCTTGTAAATGCACAGGAAGATTTAAGCAGATTGAGCGCGGTAAACAATTACACTTACGCATTTAATAGTTTGCCGTCTGTAGAAATACCGCAATCTATAAAAAATATCAGATACTCGGCGTATCGTAATAATGACCTTATGAGCGTTTCTATTCCAAAAAATGTCGTTAGCATAGAAGGTTGGGCTTTTTCCCAAAATAGATTGAGCGAAGTTTTTGTTCCGGATTCGGTTATGACAATCGGACAGGGCGCATTTTCAGGAAACGCGCTGGAACATGTTACATTGTCAAAATTCATAACGAGTATAGACGATTTGACTTTCGCTAATAACCGCCTCACTTCGATTGATATACCCGCCGGAATCAACACCATCGGAACAAAAGCGTTCGCTAATAACCGGCTTGTAAGCATAAGACTGCCGTCCGCCTTACAATATATCGGGGACGAGGCTTTTTCGAACAACAGGCTCACAAGCCTGAATATCCCCTCCGGCGTAAATCATATCGGCGCTTACGCATTCAGAAATAATAAATTAAGCGCGGTTACTATTCCTGACGGCGTAAAATATATCGGCGCTTACGCTTTTCTCGGCAATCCGCTTAAAACGGTTACGATAGGAAACGGCGTTAACATAAATGAATGGTCTTTCGGAGAAACGTTTTACAAATTCTACAATGATTCGGGCAGGCGCCGCGGAACATACGTATTAAACAGCGGCAGCAGGTGGTCGATTAAAAACTAATTTTTCTTTACCAGTTTTTTTAATGTATCGGATGCGATATCTTTTGCCTTAACGCATATATCGTCCACCGTCTCTCGCGGTACAGCGGTGGCGGCGAACCTGATTTCATCGCATTCTTTGAAAAAGCCGGCGAGTTTCACCGTATCGATGGAGCCTCCGGCGGGAACGTCGATGTACCGGAATTCTTCGGCGGAGAGAGCGTAGCAGGGGCGCATCCATAAGCGACTTAGGAAGCCGCGTATCTCGTTTGAAAGAACAGCCAACGCGTCTTTTTCGGACAGTCGTCCATTCTCCAAGTTTTTTTCCAGACGGCGCAGGCGGAAATTAAACAGACAAAATAAAATGCGCGCCCGCAGCGCGCTTCGTGTTCCGGTAAAAATAACGCCGCCTTTCATGCACAACAGCGCGGCGGCAACAAGCCCGAGTGCGAGCAGCGCGGAAAACGCGGTTATCATCCAGAACGTACCCGGCGCGGACATGGTTCCGGCGGCGGGAGATAGGGTCATAGAGTTGACGGAATCGAGTATCGAGGACACGTTCACCTGTAATCCCTTCAATTCCACCTCGCCGAACGGTATCGGCGGCAGCGGCACCGTGCCTGTCCTAAAGGCTTGAAACTCGATGAAAACGCGCCGCCCGCGTCTATCAATATCAATTTTGTGAATAATTATGTCGTCCGTGCGGGGAAGCCCGTCAGGAAAAACTAGGCTGCCCTCCGGAAGCGGAATGAATATGTCCAGCGGATAAACAAGCGTCCCCCTGTCGCCGGCGTACAGTACGGTCGGCGTTTGATACGCCATGTCCGAAGCGAAAATATCTGTGCCCGCGCTTCCTACGTATAAAAAAATAAGGGAAACCGCGAAGTAAAAGCCGCGTCGTGTCAACATCTAGACATCGTTCGCTTTTATTAGAGTGCCTACGCCCTCGTTGGTGAACAACTCCAGCAAAAGCGAATGCGGTATCCGCCCGTCTATTATGTGGGCGGTCTTTACGCCGGCGTCAAGTGCGCGCGCGCAGCAATCAACTTTGGGTATCATACCGCCGTTTATTACGCCCGCGCTCTTAAGCTTGTCAAGTTCCTGTCTGTCTGCCTCACTGATAAGGCTTTCAGTGTCCAAAACATTTCGCAGAATTCCGCGTACATCCGTTATAAGAACAAGTTTTTCGGCGCGTAGCGCGGCGGCGACGCTGGCGGCGGCGGTGTCCGCGTTCACATTCAGTGACCTGCCCTCGTCCTCGCCTGTCCCCATGGCGACAGGCGAAACAACCGGAATCACGCCGCCGTTAAGCACGTTTTCTAATAACGCGTTGTTTACGCGATCTATTTCGCCAACAAGACCAAGATCCGCCACCCGCGAACGGACGGCTGTAAGCAATCCGCCGTCCAAACCGCAAAGTCCAAGGGCCTGCGCTCCGGCGCGTTGTATAAGAGCGCATATATCTTTACTAATCTTACCACAGAGAACCATCTGCGCTATGTTCATGGTTTCCTCGTCCGTGTAACGCAAGCCGTTCACAAAACGAATTTCCTTGCCCACCGCCTTAAGCATCGCGTCAATTTCCGGGCCGCCGCCGTGTACAAGAACGACGCGAATGCCCACCGCTGCCGTAAACACAATATCTTCCGCGACAGACGCTTTGAGTTCGCTGTTTATCATTGCGCCGCCGCCGTATTTAATCACGATTGTTTTGCCGCGCAGCGCCTTTATATGCGGCAGTGCGCGTATCAGTTCCGATGAATTTGTCCCATTCCGCATAAAATTGATTATACAGAAAGCCGCGCCCATTGGACAGACACTTGTCTGGAGCGGAGAAGGCTGCTATACCATGTTAAACAGCGCGCTTGCGGAATAAATACAGTATCCGCCCGCTGTTTTCTACAGGTTCACGGCACAGGGTTTCAAAATGTTCGTTGAACGCCGCTTCAAAATTTTCCTCCGTATAGCTTTGGAAAATATCTATTCTTGTTTTCAAAAGACGCTGAACCTGCGAATCTGTTTTTGGCACAAACTCAATTATTAGAAACGTTGTGAATGACGCGGCATAACTGCTTATCATCTCGAAAGGCACATTATTCGAAATCACTATATAGTGAATTATCGCAAGCATTAACGTAACGTCAGGCTGGTGGCGCTCAGTGATGGTTTTGCGTTCGGCGTTGGCAAAACCTATCGCGGGACTGGGAGAACTTAGGTCCAGCAGCAATGGTAACAGCGCTTCCCTGTTTTCACGGGCCGTTAGGTAATTGCTACTTACCGCAGTATGGTCTACGTCAAAGGCGAAGCCGCCGCGTTGTGTCGGGCCGGCGGCGTTTCCGGGGGAACTTCGAACGTTAGTCCCTCAAGGTTCCGTTTCAGGCCGGCGCTTGGCAAAAAGAGCGGTTTAACGCCCCTGGCGTGGCGGGCGTTCAGTTCTTCCGGCGTTGGTAACCGAAACGCGGAAGGCGCCGAACCCTTCAAGGTTTACCAGCTGCCCCAGTTTCAGAAAAACCGGCAACGCTTCCATCAGATTGGAAAGAACGCTCTGCACGTCCCCCAAAGAAAGCGCCGACCGTCCTTCGATTTCCCGCGCAATGTCCTTAATCCCCACGTT
>JAIRSB010000131.1 GCA_031255655.1 Spirochaetaceae bacterium
CATTGGCGGTAGGGCTAATTATGCACTTCAACGCCGCGCCTACACTCCCGCCCACCGGCTCGGAAGGCGTAACCGTAACGGACAGCGCTACAGTAGTAATAGAAATATATGAAGGCGAAAGCTCCGTCGCCGCCGGCAGACGACTATTTAATTCAGGCGTGATAAAAAGTGTTTTATTTTGGGAAATACTTTCGCGGCTGGAACCCGAATACATCAAAACTGGCGTTTACCAGATTGATTTTCCGGTAAGTCAAATCGCACTTCACAAAATCTTACGAAACGGTAAACAACAACTCCTTCGCGTTACTGTGCCGGAAGGCGCGACACTAAGAAAAACAGCGGCGATACTGGAAGAAGCCGGAATATGCTCAGCGGCAACATTCCTGCAAGCCGCCGGAAACCACGCCTTGCTTAACGAATACCATATTCCGGGTGAAACGATGGAAGGCTACCTGTACCCCGATACATATCTATTTCAGTCAAATTATCCGGCGGAACTCGTCGTCCGCAAAATGGCCGATACCTTCTTTAGCCGCTTGAACGAGATGAATATCGATGTAAACACACTTGACCGGAATGAACTATATGAAAAAGTAACGCTAGCCTCGATAATTGAGCGCGAATACCGCGTAGCGGATGAAGCCGCCGTGATAGCCGGTGTATTTCAGAACAGATTAAAAAGAGGTATGCGCCTCGAATCCTGCGCGACAGTCGAGTATATAATAACCGAAATTGAAGGAAAACCGCACCCTAGCCGATTATTCAACCGTGACATTCAAATACAAAACCCTTACAACACATATGTACGCGCCGGACTGCCCCCCGGACCGATAGCCGCGCCCGGCGCCGTGGCGCTAAGAGCCGCATTTGCCCCCGAAGACAACGATTTCCTGTTTTTCCGCGTCGCGGACGCGAACTCCGGACGACATTATTTTTCAAAAAACTTCGATGAACACATATCAGCCGGCGAACTCTTGGTAAAAGGAAAACTCTAAAATGGGACGCATCTCCGCGGAAACCATAAACGAACTAAACGACCGCATCGACGTATTATCAGTCATAGGCGATTATGTAAAACTTGAAAAAAAAAGCGGACGCTGGTGGGGACGCTGCCCCTTTCACAACGAAAAAACTCCTTCATTCACCGTTGACCCCGACCGGAAAACCTACTATTGCTTCGGCTGCCATGAAGGTGGCAGCGTCATCAACTTCGTGATGGAAATGGACAAACTCAGCTACCCGGAAGCGGTGGAAATTTTAGCGAAACGTTTCGGCGTTACCGTGATACGGGACGGCGTATTTATCGATACGAGCGAAACCGAAAAAAAAAAAGACGACCTAATTGTCCTGTACCGCCGCGTTGCCGGAAGCTTCAACTATATCCTAACCGGAACGCCGGAAGGTAACGGTGCTTTGTGCTACATCAAAGAACGCGGAGTTACAGACGAACTTATACAACGTTTCAGATTAGGCTACGCGCCTGCCGATCCGTTTTGGCTGTATAAATTCCTGCTTGGCAAAGGGTATTCTGAGTCATTTTTAGCTGAAAGCGGACTGTTCACGAAAGCTAACCCATGCAGAGCCTTGTTTTCAGACCGCCTGATGTTCCCGATAGCGAACAGACAAGGACAAATAACAGCTTTCGGAGGTAGAATTCTGAACGGTGACGGCCCGAAATACATAAATTCGCCGGAATCCTTGATTTATAAAAAACGGGAAACACTGTTCGCGATAGATTTGGCGATGAATGGGATACGGGAAACAAAGGAAGCGGTAATCGCGGAAGGTTACATGGATGTAATAGCTTTGCACGCTGCCGGCGTATGCAACGCGGTGGCCCCGCTTGGCACGGCGTTTACGGAGGAGCAGGCGCGGCTTTTGGGACGCTGGGCGGATAAAATAAAACTAATGTTTGACAGCGATTCGGCAGGTCGGACAGCCGCAGTGAAGGCAATTTTGACATGCCGTGCCGCGTCGATCCCGGCATTCGTGATAGTCACTGAAAAAACGCCGGAATACATGCATTCCAATATGAAAGATTTCAAAGATCCGGCAGACATCCTGAAAGAAAAGGGAGCGGGATACTTGCAACAATTTGTAAAACACTGTATACTGGATTTCGAGTATCTGTTAGCCGAAAATAAACGCTCATTGAGTGGCTCGGATTCTATGGGGAAAGCGAAGGCTGTAGCCTCTTTATTTCCATTTTTAGACATGATTGATTCTGAAGTTGAGCGTGAGACGTATATTAGGCGGATAGCGGAGGCTTTTGGGACGAATACTCAACCTGTGTTGAACGATTATAAAGTTTGGCATGACGGTTCCGGTGCGGCGCCCAGCGCACAGCCGTCTGATAGTCAGCCTATACGCATGAGCGAGGAGCTTTATCTGTTGAACGCTGTAGCCGTAAACTGCGGCGAAAATCCTTCATTGTTTGCCAGATTGCGTTCAACAATTCCTGTCGATGCGTTTACAGACCGTTGCGCTAGAGAGCTTTATATAACGCTTGAGGAGTGCGTTCGCGCCGGGAACATGAATTTCGAGTCCGTCCTGAACGGAATCGAGACGGAGGAACTTAAACGTTTTGTCGCGGAAAAAGCCGCCACGCGGGAATTCTCCGAAAAGCCTGAGCTTATAGTCGCCGATAGTATAAGAAGGGTGCAGGAAGAGCGTTTGACGCGCAAACTCGGAGAGCTTGTATCGAAGATACGCGCCGCCAAAAACGATGACTTGCCTGTGGATGATTTGATCCATGAAAAAATGTTCATTGACGCTGAACTGCAAAGTTTGAAAGGGGTTAATAAATGAAAGAAGAAACGCAAATTGCTCCTGTTGAAAAAGACGATGTGTTTACCAACGGTAAAACATCCGCAGCCCTGAAAAATGAAAATCCAGACGTGGACGGCGCAATCGGTGTAAATGACGCAAGCGATGCTGCTCGCGTTGATATTAACAACAACGACGATGACATCGAGGACAACAACGCGCCGGACCCATCGTTAGAAAAACTTGTCGAGTACGCGAAAATAAAAAACAACCGTATAACTCATGATGACATGGAGGAATTCCTGCCTGAACACATAATAAATAACGCTGAAAAAATGGAAGTAATTTTTTCCATTTTAGAAGCAAAAAATATCGAACTGGAACGCGAGGAAAGCGGCGATGAAGAGGAGGTTCTTAAGGCGTTTATAAAAAATGCCGCGCTCGAAAAAAAACATCTGCGCCCTTCCGCTGACAAAGAGACCATTATCGACGATCCGGTGCGTCTTTATCTGAAAGAAATCGGAAAAGTGCATCTTCTTAACGGCGATCAGGAAAAAGGGCTTTCCAAAAAGATGGAGGAAGGCGGCAACATAATCAAAGATGTGATAAAACGTTCCGGAATGATTCTTACGGAGTATTACCGCATAGCGCAGAAGGCTTTTTCAAAAAAAGAAGCCAAAGATTTGCATGAAAAGACAAAGAAAGAAATTACCGAATTAATGACGGAACGCCGCCGACTTTACAATTTTTACAAAGAAAGCCTGCGTTTGATAGAGCCAGACCTGAAAAAATACATTGAAACTAAGCGAAAACTTATATCAAGAGGGGTGCGCGGCGTTAATCTTTTTGAAGACGCTGATTTAACAAAACTAAGGAAAGAACTGCTTAACTTAATAAAAACTATGGAGATACACCCGGACGAGATAAACGTTTTTTCCGACAAATTCGTACAGGCGGCGAAGAAAATCAAGCGTTTCCGCAAAGATCAAGAACGGGTTGAAAAACGCCTGCAAGTAGCCTCTATGAAGGAATTACGCGCTTTAGGACGCGGGCTTACAATAAAAGAGGAGCGCGAGCGTTTTGAAGCGGATTTGGGACTTACTTCCGACGAGATAAAAGAAAAGATACAGCATATACAGCAGACGCAGAAACGGCTTGAACAGTTGGAGGACGAATTCGAGGAATCCTGCGACAATATCAATCTTATGGCGCGTGAGATTAACTACGGCCGCAAAATGCTTAAAGACGCTAAAGATAAACTGATAACGGCAAATTTGCGCCTTGTGGTTTCAATCGCTAAAAAATACACGAACCGCGGGCTTCATTTTTTTGACCTTGTGCAGGAAGGAAACATAGGGCTAATCAAAGCCGTTGAAAAATTTGAGTATCAGAAAGGTTTTAAATTTTCGACATACGCGACATGGTGGATACGACAGGCGATAACGCGCTCTATTTCAGACCAAGCGCGCACGATTCGCGTACCGGTGCATATGATAGAGCAGATAAACAAGGTGAGCAGGGAATCGCGTCAATTACTGCAATCTTTGGGACGCGAACCTTCTGATGATGAAATAGCCGAAAAACTCGGCTGGACGGCTGTCCGTGTAAAAACGGTTAAAAGCGTCGCCCGTGAGCCTATATCGCTTGAAACGCCCATTGGTGAGGAAGAGGATTCGCTTTTAGGGGATTTCATAGAAGATAAAGACGTGGAAAACCCAGCCAGCAAGACCGCGTTTACCTTGTTGCAGGAACGTTTGTTTGACGTACTATCAACTTTACCGAAACGCGAGCAGGAAGTATTAAAGATGCGTTTCGGCCTGGATGATGGATATTCGCTTACGCTTGAAGAAGTCGGCCTTTATTTTAACGTTACCCGTGAACGTATCAGGCAGATAGAGGCTAAGGCTCTTCGCAGACTGCGCTACCCCGGGCGCTCAAGAAAACTTAAAGATTTTCTTGACCTTTAACCGTTTTAGCGCGACAGCCGCATTATGCAGACAAATACACCGGAGTTGTCCGGTACTTTGCGGTTTCCGGCAATCTTCGCCGAAAACCGCGTAACTTGTCCGGTGGTCAGCCGGTTTATTGGACGAGTTTATTATTTTTGAGAGAGAGGATATAATGACAACTGAAGAAATTTTTGAAAAACTGCGCTCGCTGCAAGAAGTGCTTGCAAAAAAAATTGATCTGGAACGTGAGATAAACGATATTCCCAAAATGCTGGTAACGCAGGAAGAACTTCTTGAAAAGCTAAAGAAAGATTTTATAGAAAAAGATCAGGAATATCTTGCGGTAAAGTCCGCGGAAGGCGAGTTGAAGAATCTTTTGTTCGAGGCTGAAAGTACGCGTGAAAAGGCCGAAAAGCATATGGATTCCATAAACACCCAGCGTGAGTACGAAAATCTTGATAAAGAGATACATGACGCTTCGGAAAAGGAATCACAGTACCGCAAAGATATAAAGCAAAAAGAGCAGAAAATACGGGAGCTTGACGCTGAAATGTCGCAAAAAAAAGAGTTTATGGACCAGCAGGAAGCTGAACTGGCGCAGTCAAGAGCTCGCATAGAATCGGAACTTGAAGAGCGGAAAAAACTTTTGGCGGAACTGGAGGCCCAGGAAAAAGAAATTACAAAAAACATGGACGAGGAGCTGCTGTTTAAGTTCGAGCGTATTGTCAAGAAAAAGAGCGGGAACGGAATCGTAAGCATAAAAAACGGTGTATGTTCAAGCTGCCATATGATTCTTCCGGTGCAATTCGCAAACATTGTCCGCAGTGGCAAGGAAATCGTCCCCTGTCCGTACTGCTCCAGCATTCTTTTTTACGAGGAATCTTCGGATGGCGAGGAAAATTATCTTGACACTGATACCGGTAGTTTGTCTGACCTTGAGGACTTGGATGACGAGGAAGACTCGGACGATGAATACGAAGACGATGATGAAAAAATGATTGATTTTGACGAATAAGTTATACTCAGCATGTGCCGTCATCGCCGCTTCCCTTGTATAAGGGAAGCGGTGGCGGCATCGGCGCTTAAAAGACGGCGGCGGCTGTAGCCGCTCCGAATAGTGAAGCCTGATGCACAGTTTCCATGATGAAAAATTGCGGGGACGCGGAGTTAAGCATTTCGTGAAGACGCGCTCGTATAGCTTCTTGAATTGAATGATACAAAGAGAAGGTAGTCCCTTCCACCGCGATACGTACCGGCGTTAAAGGGTCATACGTTCCGCTGCAATGTTCGATGACGGCGGCAAGTGACGAAGCGGCCAAAAGCGCGGCGCGTTCCGTTACGATAGATTCGATGTAAACAAGCGTTTTTATCGCGTCGATTTCGCTTGTATCAAATAACCCGCCCAGCGGCCCGCCAAGCGCAAGAGGGGCTTGCAGAAAGAAGTTCAAATCCTTTGTTTCCAAACGTTCCATTTCAAGCAGTTCCGCCGATTTTTTGAAGCGTAAAACGCCGTCTCGTACCGCGTGTTTTAGGATATGGAGGCTTAACTGCCCCAAATACGCACCAGCCGTAGCTTTTTCCATACCGTACATATTGGGATGTTTTGTCTCGGCGTCAAATTCCTGATCCACAGGCCCGCGGCAGCTGAAATCAAGGCAGGCGGACTCGCAAACTACGATTTGCGGATCGGATTTTGACTCGAATTTAATTTTCGGGATGTTCGTTTCGCAGTAAGCTATGTTTGTTCCTGTTCCAAGTATGAAGCCAATGACAGCCCCGCCCGTTGCCTTGATTTTTTCCGGCTGTTCTCCGTCCAGATTGGCGATTTTAGACGGAAAACGCGCTGGTATCTGAGAAAGTCCGCAAAGCAGTGTGGAAACCGTGTCGTTTAATAGCGTTATGCGGGGAGGTTTATTGATTCCGCGCCGGACGAGCGCGTCACTTAGCCCTTTACCTATCGGCCGCCCTATCAAATCCTGCAATTCTACTTCTTTACTGAACGATAGAGGTATGCCGTCCCCGTCAGGCGTCATCTCCATTAGGAACGAAAAGCAGAAGCCTATTCCCTCAATCGCGCTGCCGTCAAAAAGAGGTTCGCAGAAGTCCGCTATCGTGGAAAAAAATTCTTCCGCCGTAAGCGCGCCTTTTGTCCCCGGCATGAATGTCTTGATTTCGGCTTCTACGATGTGCCTGCCGCCATCTCCGAACCTAATGCGCGCCGCGCGGAGGTTAGTGCCGCCGGCGTCAAGTGCGATGACTTTTTTGCCCGCGATTGGCGTACCTTTTGGGCGCAAATAAGTGGGGATCATCGGAAGAGAATGTGTCTTTTCCCCTCTGAGCCCACGCTCCATCGCCGCGCGAAAATCCCGTGTCAGCATATTGCCAGTACAGCAGTCGTAATGAAAGCCATAGTAACGCGCAAAATCATCAAGCTCCCGTGGATTAAAACCTTTGTTCATAGCGAACCTCCATAAAATATTGTTGCCGGACACGGACTTGGGCCTTTTATCACGCCTGCCCGTAAGTCTAACTCACTTTATAGTTTTATTATTAACGAAATGGCGTAAATATGTTAGTCTGTCCCGAAACCGGTATGTTTGCTGTATTTGGGAGGGGGCCCCATCTGCGCGTTGATTTTATACAATTTGGAACAGGCTATGACTTTGCGTGAGGCTCTTAATGACGGCGGCAGGTTTTTGCGTGAAGCTGGAATGGAAAGTTATGCGCTTGACGCGGCGTTGCTGCTCGCTAAAATTTTGCATACTGACAGAACGCGGCTTTTAATAAACGCAGAAAACAGGCTTGATAAGCGTGATTACGAGGATTATCTCGGTCTGCTGAGCCGCCGCGCAAATCATGCGTGTGTCGCATATATAACTAACAGCAAGGCTTTTCGCTTTCTTGAGTTGTATGTTGATGAAAATGTGCTGGTTCCACGTCCGGACACGGAAACGCTTGTCGAAGCGGTTATTACTCGTATAGACGAGCTTAAGGGAATGAAAGATGAGATTAATGTTTTAGATATGTGTACTGGCAGTGGTGCGGCGGCGCTTTCATTGAAGTATGAAAGGCCGTTTATCAATATGTTCGCTTCGGACATATCAGCAGTGGCGCTTTCTATAGCGAAAAAGAACGCTACGAAATATCAGTTACAAAATGATGTTTGTTTTATACAAAGTGATGTTTTTGAAAATATTCCACGTTCGTTTGATATAATCTTGGCGAATGCGCCGTATATTCCTCGCGGTTTATTGAAGACTTTGCCCGCAGAGGTTCTGAATGAGCCTGCAATAGCGCTTGACGGCGGAGAGAATGGCCTTGAAATCATAAGGCGAATCATAGCCGGCGCCGGCGCTCATCTTTTAAGAGATGGCGGTGTTTTTCTTGAGGCCGCGCCGGAGCAGATGGCTGAAATCGGATGTATGTTTGCTGGCGCGAGTTTTTGCCGTATAAGCGTAGAGCGGGATTTATCAGGCGCGGAGCGGGTTATTAGTGCTATTTTCCAGTGAGGGTGGCTGGTTACGTGGATGGGGCGCGGCAATTTTCTTTGACTAAACTCAGCTTCCGGTATAATATCAAGTCAATGGGTGTTTTTGCCCTAACAAAATCAATTTATATATTTGGAGGTTTCAATGAGTATTTCCGCAAAAACTATACCCGATTTCGTGTCCGTTCTTGCAAGCAAAGCGGCTGTGCCGGGCGGTGGAGGCGCGTCCGCGCTGGTCGGCGCGGTGGGAACCGCGCTTGGCAACATGGTAGGCTCGCTTACTGTGGGCAAAAAAAAGTACGCGGAGGTGGAACCGGAAATTAAGAGGCTGCAGGCGGAATGCGACAGACTGCAAAAAGAGCTTCTGGCGTTGATTGACAAGGACGCGGAGGATTTCGAGCCGCTTTCCAAGGCTTACGGGCTTCCTTCCGGCACGGACGCGGAAAAAGAGGAAAAGGCGCGTGTGATGGAAAAGTGCCTCAAAGACGCCTGCGCTACGCCTTTCGAGATAATGAAAAAGTGCGCGGAGGCTATAAAAATCTGCGAGCAGTTTGCCGCGAAGGGCAGCCGTCTTGCCGTAAGCGATGCGGGGGTGGGTGTGATTTTCTGCAAGGCCGCGCTGGACGGCGCGAGTCTTAATGTGTTCATCAACACAAAAGCGTCGACAGACCGCGCATGGGCGAATAAAATGAACGCGGACGCGGATGCGCTGATAAAGGAATACTGCACTCTTGCGGACAAGGTTTTTGCGGATGTGAAAGCTCAGCTTAAAGGCTGAAGTTTACCGGAGTTTGTCCGGCGTGTTTTAATCTGGCGGCGAGGCGCCGTCTATTTTTAATTTTTATAGGAGATATTATGTTATTAAGTGGAAAAGATGTTGCGGCTGCTATGCAGGAGCAAATGAAAAAGGATGTTGAGGCTCTTAAGGCCAAAGGGATTAAGCCTACGCTGGGAATTATTCGTATGGGCGAGAAGCCTAACGATATTTCTTACGAGAAGGGCGCAACAAAAAACTGCGTGGCTGTGGGTGTCGAGGTAAAGAACTATGTGCTGCTGGAGGATGCTTCGCAGGAGGAGCTTCTTAAAGTGATTAGGTCCGCCAACGAAGACAAGAATGTTCACGGTGTTTTGCTGTTCCGTCCGTTGCCGAAGCATATTGATGACAACGCGGCGCGCGCGGCTTTGCTGCCGTCCAAAGATATGGACGGTATAACGGACGGCTCGATGGCGGGTATCTATTCGGATACGGGTGCGGGTTATCCGCCTTGTACTGCCGAATCTGTGATTAAGATTCTGGATCATTACAAGGTTGATGTGGCGGGTAAGAATGTGGTTGTGCTTGGGCGCAGCACGGTAATCGGCAAGCCTGTTTCCATGTTGCTGCTGAAGAAAAACGGCACGGTTACTATTTGCCATTCCAAGACAAAGGATTTGGCGAAGAAGACTCAGGCTGCCGACATTGTCGTGGTCGCTATGGGGCGGGCATGGAGTGTCGGAAAGGAGTATTTCTCTGCGGGGCAGTATGTGATTGATGTCGGCGTAAACGCCAAGCCGAACGGCGAAAAGGGTACTTGCGGCGATGTTAAGACCGAAGAGGTGGAGCCTATTGTCGCCGGTATTACTCCTGTTCCGGGTGGTGTGGGTTCGGTAACCAGCGCCAACCTTGTAAGTCACGTAATCGCGGCGGCATCAAAATAATCGTAGTGGATTGACAGCGTCAATTTGACGTGAGCCGTGATAAGATAAAATCGTTTTGAAAAGGCGGCGCGGAAATGCGCTTTTCCGCGCCGCTTTGTTGTTCCGGTCTTTAGTGCGCAAATTAAAGTTTTCTTTATACCCCTCAAGACAAAGCGCGTTTTGCCTGTCTGTGTGTATGCGCGGGGAAAGGGCGTATTTTAGGCGTTTGTTTATGAAACTTAAAGGTTTGGTTTTTCTGATTTTGGTGTTTTGCGCCGCGTCTATTAGCGCGCAAAACTTTAATCCGTTTTCTATTTTGCGTGTTTTGCGTACGGAGCATTTTGAGTTTATCTATTCAAAGGCCTCCGCGCTTACCGCGCAAAAGCTGGCGTCCCGCGCCGAGGCGATTTATGATAACATCTCCGCGATGACGGGTCTTAGCCTTGACCGCAGGGTTCCTGTTATCGTAACGCCGGAAACGGACGAGCACAACGGCTACATGAATCCGCTGCCCTATCCGCATATCGCCATTTTTGATACGCCGGCTTCTATTGAGTGGACGGTTTTCGCTAATTCGCTCGAAGCTTTGTTCCTGCACGAGATGACGCATGCAATTACCGGAACGACACGCAGCCCGGCTGCCAAAGTCCTGAACCGCGTGTTCGGCGGCTGGGTTTATCCCACGGGGCTTAATGCCCCGTGGTTTATGATTGAGGGCGCGGCTGTGAGTTTTGAAAGTCTTGACGGAACCGGACGCTCGAATGACCCGCTTATAAAGCAGAAACTTCGTCAGGATATTATTGAAAACAGTTTCAAGACACCGTTTCAGAGCGCAGGCGTTTGGGATATGCCGTCTTTGGGCAATGTATACTACTATTATGGCGGCTTATTTAGTTCATATTTGCAAAAAAAATACGGGATGGAAAAATATGGCTTGCTTTGGCGCGAAATGGGTGGGGATTTTCACGGCTCGCTTTTTGTTTACAACTCCGGATTTTACCACATTTTCAAAAGTGTGTACGGTTTATCAATCGTTGACTGCTGGAAAGATTTTGAAAAAAGTCTTGCACTTGATGATATAAAAGAAAATGCTTCAAAGCCTGTTTATGGCGGAAAAAGCGCGATAAAGGACATTGCCGCTGCCGCCGGAAAAATATTTTTCATAGACAGTCTTGCCGCGAAAGTGGTCGCCTATGACACTGAAACCAAAAAGTTGAAGTCCCTGATAGACATAAACAGCGCTGCTTACGCGCTTGATGTGTCGGCGGACGGCAGGTGTATTCTGGTGTCCACATATCGAAGGCTGGGCGCGAACTCAGGGCAGTTTTCCCGCGCTGTTGCCGTTGAATATAACGCGGCTTCCGGTTTCCCTACGGGGCGCGAATGGCAGGGTTTGTATAACGCCCGGTATTTTATGGATGGCGTTGTCGCTCTTAGGTCTGATACACATATAGCCAACCTTGTATACCGCGCGGGAAACGACAGAGCTGGCAAAAACGAAGAGGTCTTGCTGCGGGGAAGCGAGACGCTGCTGTTTTCAAATCCGTCTCCGGTTGACGATGAATGGATAGCTTTCACTTCGGCAAAACGCGGTATACGTGAGTTATCGTTGTTTAATTACAAAACCCGTTCCGTTTACACGCTGAAAGGTGATTCTTCAGATTCTGAAAACTCTGAAGACGATGTGAGTGTATGGCGTTATATGCGGGGGCTTCGTTTTTCGGGCGGACGGCTTTATTTCTCGTACAATGACGATGACAGGATGTATAAGCTCGCTTCGGTGTCTGTCAGTGATTTGCGCAGCGGTAGCGCAGTGGCGTATTTCGCCGATACTGATTTTTCCGGCGGTGTTTTCCAGCCCGTATCATCGGGGGATGCGGTTTATTATCGGGCTGCTTTCTCCGTGTGGGATGCGGTCTTGCCCTACCCCGAAATTCCGGCGGGTTTTGAAGGCAGGGGGGCGGCGCTTACGATGTTCCCTTGGGAAAGCGAATGGGTAATAACGAAGGATGCGTATAACAAGATTGACAGCGCGTCTGTTTTGCCTTCTAAGCTGTACAATCCTGTAAAATATTTTAATCCGTTCAATCTATGGCTTCCGTTTCCACTGGTAAGTCCCGTGGTCAATTCCATATTCGATAACAGTGGAAACACGCTTACAGAAAACGATATTTATGAAAATTTGCGTCTTGACGGCGCGGGTTTAGTTTCATTTATATCAGACCCGATGGATCAAAATTTAATTTTTTTAGGCGCCGGTTATGATTTTCATTACAACATTGCGCCGATTAACATTACATGGCGGAATTTTAGTTTTATGTTGCCTGTAATAGTTGATTTTTCTGATGTTGTTATTGCCGATAAAAGAAGGGATGGTCCGCTGCGTAAGATGCACGCCAGCGTTCAGGCTTCATATCGAATTTCTTTGGGCGACGGACGTTTATCTTTAATGCCTTTCGGAATGCTTTCCAACTACTGGTATTTTTACGGGAACGATGCCGAAACGGACGCTTATAACTGGCCTTTGCGGCAGGAAACTCACTCTGTTGTGTATGGTTTCCGTTTGTCGAATCTGGCACTCTTTCCATGGGAACGTTTTGGGAACGGTTTTTCGAATCAATTATACGTGAAAAATCCGGTGTTTGTGGATGATGTTTTTCCTCGTTTTGAAAATGTTTTTAATGTGTCCGCTGAATCTATTAGGATTTTACAGGATATTCCCATTATGAATAATTTTGCTTTCGATATTTCTTTATACGGCGCGTATGATAAATACGGAATGAATCATCTGGGGCATTCGCTGCATTATTCCAATTCTATATTTGATAATATCGGAACATACGAATACTCCGTGTCGCCGAGCGGTTATATATACCAGTGGCTTACGGGTGGAGAAGTTGAATGGAGTCCAGCGTCGTTCGAGATTCAAAAAAATTTATCGCATTTATATTTTAACAGAGTATTCGCGCTTTTTGGCTATCGCTGGGTTTATATGGGGGACGAAACCGACTCATATCGTCCGTCAAGATATGACGCAGAAAAAAATAAATTTCTTCATTCGGCGCTGTTTCGTCTAAGTTTGGTTTCTTCAATCGTTCCTATTACTGTTCTGCCTTTGAAAATAACTTTTAATCTTACCGCCGTGTTAAAACTTTCGGCTCTTGACAACGGCATACCCGGAGACGACTGGTATTTTGGCTGGGGTTTTTTACTTTCATATTAGCTGGTATTGCCCTTCCCATTCGCGCCCATCCGTGCCAATCCGTGTCATCTGCGGTTAAACCACGAGGAGTCTCTGCCTAGACTACGGGGGATTTACTGTATAAGCTGTCGGATAGAGGTGCTTATGTCCGATATTCAGTCTAAAAACAGCGACAAACTGCAAACAATACGCCATTCGGCGGCGCATATCATGGCCGAAGCCGTTACGCGGCTATTCCCGGGCACGCAACCCGCCATAGGCCCCGCGATAGAAAGCGGCTTTTACTACGACTTCCTGTTCCAAAAGCCCATCACAAACGACGACTTACAGACAATCGAAGCCGAAATGAAACGCATCATCACAGGCGGCGAGGACTTCGTCCGCATCGAGATAAGCCGCGAAGAGGCAAAGGCGCGCTTTGCCTCCGAGCCGTTCAAGAGAGAAATCATAGACGCGCTCGCATCAGGCGAGACCATCTCCGTTTACGAGCAGCGCGATGCGGAAGGTAAACTCCGCTTTGCCGACCTCTGCCGCGGGCCCCACGTTGCCCACAGCCGCCAGATAAACCCCGCAGCCTTCAAACTCATGAACATAGCAGGCGCGTACTGGCGCGGGGACGAAACGCGCCAGATGCTCACGCGCATCTACGGCACGGCTTGGGAAAGCCCCAAAGACTTAAAAGCCTACCTCGCCTTTCTGGAGGAGGTGGAGCGGCGCGACCACCGCAGACTGGGCAAGGAGCTGGACCTCTTTTCCACGCACGAGGAAGCCGGCGCGGGACTTATCTACTGGCACCCCAACGGCGCGCGTATGCGCTCTGCCGTCGAGGACTTCTGGCGGCGCGAGCACTACCGCAGCGGCTACGAAATCCTTTACACCCCGCACATCGGCAGAAGCCAGCTTTGGGAGACCTCCGGTCATCTGGGCTTCTACAAGGCGAATATGTACAGCCCCATGCAGATTGACAATCAGGACTACATCCTAAAGCCGATGAACTGCCCGTTCCACATCCTCATTTACAAGTCGCAGGGCAGGTCATACCGCGACTTGCCGCTGCGCTGGGCGGAACTGGGCACGGTTTACCGCTACGAGCGCAGCGGTGTACTGCACGGACTGCTGCGGGTGCGCGGCTTTACGCAGGATGACGCGCACATATTCTGCACGCCCGAACAGATGGAAGGCGAAATCGCCGAAGCCCTGAGCTTCAGCCTTAAGCTGTGGAAGGTCTTTGGCTTTAACGAGATAAAGGCATATCTTGCCACGCGCCCGGCGGAGTCCGTGGGCGAGCCGGAACGGTGGGAAGCCGCGCTGGAGAGCCTTCGCAAGGCCATCGAACGGCAGGGCCTCCCCTACGAGACGGACGAGGGGGGCGGCGCGTTCTATGGGCCCAAGATAGACTTGAAGGTGAAGGACGCGCTGGGGCGCGAATGGCAGATGACGACGATACAGTTTGACTTTAACGAGCCTGAACGCTTTGATATGACCTTTACGGACAGCGACGGGCAGCATAAGCGCCCATACATGGTGCACCGCGCGCTGCTTGGCTCTCTGGAGAGGTTCTTCGGTGTGCTCATCGAGCATTTCGGCGGGGCATTCCCTGTCTGGATAGCTCCCGAACAGGCTGTGGTGATACCGGTTGCCGAAGCCTTTAACGACTATGCGCGGCGTGTGGCGGATGAGCTGCGCGGGCGCGACATCCGTGTATCGCCGGAGTTGGGCAGTGAGCGTTTTAACGCCAAGATACGCGCCTGCCAGACTCGCCGCATCCCCTATCTGCTTATAGTGGGCGAAAAGGAGGCGGCGGAGGGCACTGTCTCGGTGCGTCCGCGTGGCAGCGGCGGGGGCGGCGGCGCCAGCGGAGCTGGCGTTGGCGGAGCTGGCGGAGCTGGGGGCAGCCCTGCTGCCGAAGCAAAGCGTATTCCTCCTATGTCTATAGAAGAGTTTGCCTGCTATGTCGAAGAGAAAGTCCGCTCCCGCGCGCTGGATATTTAGCGGCTTTTACTGCTCTTACTTATAGAGGATTGCGCGGCGTATGGCCTTTGTTCAATTTACCGGCGTTTCACTTGCGTTCGGGGAACGGGATATAATCCGCGGCGCGGACATCAAACTTAAAACAGGCTCGCGCGCCGCGCTCTGCGGCGCGAACGGGTCCGGCAAATCTACTTTAATAAAGGTAATTGCAGGTGTTATTCCCTGCGATTCCGGCGAGCGCGCCCTTGAAAAGGGGGCGCGCATTGGCTACCTGCCGCAGTCTGGTCTTGTCCACAGGGGGAAGACTTTGTGGGACGAGGCGAAAAGTGCGTTCGCCCGCTGTGCGGCGCTTCTTGAGCGCAAGGGCGAGATTGAAACTCTGCTGCAATCTTCCGTAAAAGACGACAGCCGCACGCAGAGTCTGCTTAACGAGGCGCAGTCCATTAGCGAGGCGCTTGAGGACTCGGGCTTTTGGCAGATTGATAAGCGGATAGCTGTTGTGCTGCGTGGGCTTGGCTTTCTGGAGAGTGACTACGGGCGGCTTACGGAGGAGTTTTCGGGTGGCTGGCAGATGCGTATTGCTCTTGCCAAAGTGCTGCTGGAGCTTTCTTCTAATACTGACATTCTGCTGCTGGATGAGCCTACCAACTATCTTGATATAGAGGGGCGCGACTGGCTGGAGCAGTGGCTGCGGGACTTTAAGGGGGCCTTTCTCCTGGTCTCCCACGACCGCTACTTTCTGGACGCTACTGTAAACGAGGTGTACGAGCTCTTTATGGGCAGGCTGAAGCGCTGGCCGGGTACTTACTCGGACTATGAGGCGCGCCGCGAGGTGGAACTGGAGGGTCTTCGCGCTGCCTACAAGCGCCAGCAGGAGGAGATTGCGCGGGCGGAGGAGCTTATCCGCCGTTTTCGCTACAAGCCGAGTAAGGCGGCTATGGTGCAGGAGCGCATCAAGATGCTGGAGAAGATGGAGCGGATAGAGATACCGGAGGCTCTAAAGAAGATTGCGATAAAGCTGCCGCCGCCGCCTCATTCGGGGCGTGTTGCGCTTAGGCTGGAGGCTGTGGGCAGGGTTTACGGGGATAAGCGGGTGCTGGGTGGTCTTGACCTTTGCGTCGAAGCTGGTGAGCGGCTGCTTGTGGTGGGGGCGAACGGGGCGGGAAAGAGTACTTTGCTGCGTATAATTTCCGGCGCGGACGGTGGGCACGAGGGCAGACTGGCTTATGGCGCGGGTCTTGTATGCGCTTATTTCTCGCAGGAGGCGGCGGAGACGCTGGAGGGTGGCTCGACGGTTCTGGGTTTGCTGGAGGACTGCGCCCCGCTGGAGCTTATTCCCCGTCTGCGCGATATGCTGGGCGCGTTCCTGTTCCGCGGCGATGATGTGTTTAAAAAGGTGTCTGTTCTTTCGGGTGGCGAGAAGAGTCGTCTTGCTCTGCTGCGTCTGCTGCTTAGGCCGGCGAACTTGCTTGTTCTGGATGAGCCTACTAATCATCTTGACTTGTACGCTAAGGATATTTTGCTGGAGGCTTTGCTTGCCTACAGTGGTACTGTGGTTTTTGTCTCTCACGACCGCGCCTTCATGGAGGCTTTGTCTACTAAAACGCTCTATGTTTCCGCTGGTCAGCCGTGCAGGCTTCACTACGGAAATTACGCTTCTTTCCTGGAGTCTCTCTCAGCCGGGGACGGGCGTGGTTCAACCGCAGATGGCGCGGATTACACGGATAATAATAGAAAGGATGGTAGGCGGGCAGACGTGCTCAACGCTATTCGCGTTGAGCTTGGGAGTTTCGCTGCGCGAAACTCCATGTCTCGTGGCGGTAGCGGGCGGGGCGCAAATGGCGTTGAGCGAGGGAAGAGTTGGGTGGATGGGGACTCGCGTGCTGAGGCTAAGAGGCGCGCCGCCGCGCTTCGGCGCGCGGAGCGCGCCGAAGCGGCTCTGCTGGAGCGTACCGGCGTACTGGAGGCGGAGAAAGCCGCGCTGGAAGCGCGGCTTTCCGATCCCGCTGTGTACACTAGCGGCGAAAAGAGTCGCGCTGTTCAGCGTGAGCTTGAACAGAACGCCGCCGCCCTAGCCGAGTGTTCCGCCGACTGGGAAGCCGCCGCAGAGGAAGTAGCGGCTCTGAAGGGATGAAGTGTTGGGTGGGGTGGAGAAGGGGAGGGGTATACGACTCTTCATGTAGGTATAGCACTTATATAGTCGATATACTTTACAAGACCGAATATATGTACTATAGTATTGATTATGGCATACGAAGCGGCATTTAGAAAACGTGTC
>JAIRSB010000166.1 GCA_031255655.1 Spirochaetaceae bacterium
TAGCGGCTTTAGACGGCGACGGATGCGGTTTCGCAGATAACGCTCGTCTTTGTTGCTGGAATCCTCCCGCCACGAAAAGCCACGTTCTAAAAGATATTCTATTATTTCAGCACGGCTTACGCTAATTAGTGGGCGGAGAATACGCCCATTCCGTTCCGGCATCATGGCTAATCCCGCAGGGCCCGCGCCGCGCAGTATGCGAAGCAGTGTATTTTCAAGCATATCGTCACGGGTGTGGGCGATTAAAATAAACCGCGCATTCAGATTTTTCGCTTCTTTACGCAAAGCTGCGTGGCGAAAGTCCCTCGCCGCGGCTTCTATACCCGTCCGTCGCGCCGTTTTTTCGATTAAGCCTTCAGGCGCGGTAACGATTCGGCAGGGGATGTTAAGACTTTCGCAGAACGCCGCCGCCGCCGCCGCGTCTTCGCGGCTTTCCACCCCGCGTAATGAGTGGTCGACATGAAGAGCGTGCAGGAAAAAATCGTCGTTTTCAGAGCGCAGCGCGGCAACGGCGGCAAGCATGGCCGTGGAATCCGCCCCGCCCGAAAACGCGGACAACAAAATATCGCCCTTCCGCAGGCCGGCGGCTTTAAGCGAGTCGAAAATAATCTCTTCAAGTTTAAACATACAGTCTGTTTAGAATGCATCTAACACGGAAACGAAAAGCCTCGCGGAAACCTTTGTTTCCGCGAGGCTTACTGTTTCCTAACGTAAATATTTTGCGTTCGCCCTATAAAAATAGACGCTATTTTTTACCGCAGGCCTCTTCAACGTCATCAAGGAAAGAATCGGCGTACAGCACAGAATCCATGATGACATCAGCTGTTCTGATACCAGTGTTAAGTTGTATCTCACAGGGATTAACGATTGCCGATGTAAGACCCGCGCCTATCGACATAGCCACCATGAACGAGTTTACTATCGGACGGATGTGTTTAGGCATTCCGTTGGACACGTTTGAAAGCCCGCCCGTCGAGTTTAGCCCCTGGTCTGAAAGGTAGCGGATGAAGTTCAGCACGTCTTTCTGCTTGTCCTGCATGCCTTTGATTACAACAAATAGCGGGTCGAACCACAAATCGGCGGGATCCATTCCCAGAGTAAGTCCGTGTTCAAGCATTTCCTGACAATACTGCTCGCGCTCGCTGTTGTCGCCGGGAACGCCTTCTTTCGAGCATAACGCAAACACAATGGCGTCGTTAGCCGCCGCTACATCAATGTACTTCTTGCGCTCGCCGGCATCGGCGGAGTTCACAATCGGCTTGCCTTTAGCGCGGTTATACACTTTAATACCGTCCTCAATTTCTTTAATGTCCGCCGTATCAAGAGCTATAGGCACATTGTCGAATTTTTCCTGAAGGATTTTAATTCCCCAAGCCATCAGCCCTTCGATACCCTTGCGGGACGGTCCAATGTTCAAATCCAAGTAAGTCGCGCCCGCTTTCAGCTGTTTTTCCGCCCTTTCGAGGATGGGTCCCGGATCGCGCTCGTCCATCGCTTTTTTTATCGACGGCGCAATGCAATGAATGTTTTCACCAATCATGATGAATTTTTCAGCCATAATTTTCTCCTTGCGTTATGCGCGGATTGGCTTTGTTCATTTTTACAAGCAATCCGCAATTAAAAACGGCGCGGACAACTGTCCGCCGCCTCCGTTCAACTATTTAAAGTCCTTCATGAACTTTACGATACCGACAGCCTCGTTAGGACCTACCACAATTTTCCAGCCTGAAAGCGCTTCTTCCAGTTCGCCTTTAAGAACCGCGACTTTGCCGGGAAGTACAAGAGTTTTATTTTTACACTTGTCTTCGCATTTTTCTTTAACGAATTTCGCTATGGAGCCCGCGGTAAGTTTTCCGGCAGCCCAAGCGGTGAGCACCGAATACCCGCCCGCGTCCGAAATGATTAGATTTACCGGAACGCCGGAACGCTCGAATTCGCCGGACGCTACAAAGTACGTCAGTGCGAAGTCCACCGTTGTGGCGCAGACGGAGTTTTCGTCCGCTCCATTGATCGGGTAAATGCCCGGCTCGACGCGCATCGGTTTTTGCGGGTCGGTGAAGATGTTCTGGCGCAGCCCGTACAGCGGCAGGGCTGTGGCGTAATCCATGCCGCTTAGGATAATTATGGAACCGTACTTCAGCGTAAAAACCGACGCTAGCGCGACTTCTAATTCATGATCGCCACCGGACAGCTTGCTTATGTTCACTATAGAAGGATAACCGAAGGTACGATCACCGCCTTTGGGGTTCAGCGCTGTGCGGCGAATCTCGACCGCGTTGGTAAAGGCGTCTTTTATCGACTTCGTTCCCACATCAAGCACAAGATTTTTGTTGCCAGAAGTTTCTATTTTCTGCACCGTGTCGTACATGGCGTCCAGTGATTCGGCGCGAACGCCCAGCAATACACCCGCGTCTGTAGCTATCTTGCTCATATCGGCAAAGTTAGACTCATTCGCGCCGTTTAGTACCGGTTTATTCGCTTTGCAGATTTCAACGGCTTCTTTCGCTGCACCTGTATCCGCGCAATCAAGCACAATCACGCGCTCAGCGGAATTGGCTTTCTTCACTGCGTCAAGGAACTTTGCCTTATCGCCGGTAAACTCTACGTTGATTACCTCGCTGAACATACGCTCGCCGATGCGTACATAATCAACTTTTTTAGATTCCGCAAGAACTTTATCCGCGTTGTCGCCGGTAACGTTGACACCGTACAAGCATTTTGAAACAAAAGTCTTCTCATGACGGAACAGAACAGTTTCGCCGCCAAGCTGAAACTCGAATTTCCCCGCGCCAATGGTGAATTTCTTCATAGGCGGAGCAGACGCTTCATTCAATTTCTCAATATCTTCCGGCTTGATATGGGGGCATTTGTCAATCGTTATGCCTCCCTGAGCGACTTTCATCGCGAATGCCATACATGTAGGACAACCGCATTCTTTGCAGTTTGTCTTCGGCGTGAACTTAAAATAATCTAGCCCTTTTAATGCCATTTTTACTCCTCCTTAAACTAAAGCCGCTACAAGCTTGGATACGGTTTCTATCGATTTTGGATGCCGCAGGATTACCGCGTTAGCTCCGGCGGCGATAACGGCGGACGCCGTGCAAATTTCCATATCAATGCCGCGCAATTCCTGATTGCCCCACTCCGGAAAATCTGCTTCCGAAGCGACCGCTTCCTTTACGCCCCACGCTTCCTGCCCTACCGCCGTAACTATCGGTATCTGAAGCTGAACATCGGATTGTGCAAGCGCCGCCGCCTTAATGCGGTCCATCGTGGAAACCAGATACTCAAAGCCGTAACCAGCGGCAGATTGACCGACATTCATTATCACGTTGTCCAGCGTAACGCCCGTCTGTCCGATAACCACGTTGAGCTGTTTCGCGAGGTTGATGTCAACCGCGGATTCCGCGCCTATCTTCGCTTTGTAAGCTTGAACTGCACCCACCGCTATCTTTTTATAGTTTTCTTCTTTGCAAGACATGAACAAAACATTTTTGCCTTCAAGGGCTTCGGCGCATTTATTGAACAGGTCGCCGTCTTTTTCGATGTTCTTGCATCCTTCTATGACGAGAGGCAGAGTTACAACATCCGCCACTTCTTTCGCGAGTTTGACGCAGTCTTCTACCGACTTGTCGTCACCGTTCGGATCTGCGCTCTCCATGTAAATGGCTACGAAGCTCACACCCGGAATATCGCAGGCTCTTTTAGCGAAATCCGGAATAGTTTTACACCCTTCATAAAACTTCTTCAATTCGGGCAGCTCAAGGTTCGGGCCTTTATCCGAAATCTCGACACCCACTTTGGGTGGATTCTTGATGGGGTCATCAAAGCTGTACAGCGGTGTAACGCTTTCGCCACCTAGAACTAACGCTTTGCCCCCCGTTCCAATCGTTACTTCTTTAATAGAAGCATTGAATTTTTGCGGAACACGTTTAAACGGCATATTTTCTTCTCCTTATACATTTTTATGTATTATTTATTTATTTTTACATATCTTGTTATATTGGTCAATCAATTTTTTTATCTGAGCTTTTTTGCCGAGCCTTCGCGGCCACAAAAGCTGTTTACGGCCGTCTGCATAAAGCGATCAAATCTTTTATCTCTTGCTCGCTAAAAAATTCTTTTTCATTTTTTCTAAGCGAAAAGTGAATCTGATCGCAGCCTGTTTTCTTGATTATATCGCGAACATTATGGGCGCGCACACCGCCGCCCGGCAGAATTTCTATGCGGGATCCCGCATATCTAATCATATGCCGCAACGTTTCGGCTCCGGCTTCCGCGTTTACCGCCTGTCCTTTACTTAGTATTCTAGAAAATTTCAACTCAACTAACGTATCAAGCGCGCGCCGCCAGTCCGGGGTTTCATCAAAGGCCATGTGGAATACAAAGGACAACGGCGTCTTCCTGCTGCCGCATTGCCCCATCATGGAATAGCAGCGTTCAGCGTCGACATTGCCATCCGGTTTCAGTATGCCGAACACGATGTAATCCGCCCCCTCATCTTTGAGAAAACTCCCATCCAGCGCCATCGCCTCGAAATCGGAACGGCTGTAACAAAAATCGCCCCCGCGGGGACGCAGCATTACGGCGCTTTTCACGCCTTCCCACCTCGCGCTCTCGATCGCGAGGCACAACGCCCCCCTACTCGGTGTAACCCCACCTGTCTCAAGCGCGGAATTGAATTCTATTCTGTCTGCTCCGGCGCGGACAGCGAGCCGTACTTCTTCGACTGTACCGCAGCATATTTCCACCGTCATAGCGCTAATGATACTTCGTCCGCCCAAATGTTGCAAGCGCGGCGTGATTATATTATAATTTTATTCATGAATAAATTAAGAATATACAGGGGCGCGGATTATGACGAGATGAGCCGGAAGGCTGCCGCCGTCATTCAGGCGCAGCTTACGGTGAAACCGGAAAGCGTGTTGGGTTTGGCAACCGGCTCTTCGCCGATTGGACTTTACAATGTTCTGGCGCAGGCCTACGGAGACGGGAAAATTGACTTTTCCCGCGCGAAGACGGTGAATCTGGACGAGTATCAGTGGCTCGCGCCGGACGATGAGCAAAGTTATCGCTATTTCATGCAAAAGCATCTTTTTTCCCGTGTAAACATCAATGCTGACAATACTTATGTTCCTAACGGGCTCGCGGCTGATCCGGAGGATGAATGCAAGCGTTACGATTACATCATTGAGCGGCTTGGCGGTATTGATTTGCAGCTTATCGGCATAGGGCATAATGGGCACATCGGTTTTAATGAGCCTTCGGACGAATTTCCGGCAAAGACGCATCTTGTAAAGCTCGCTGAAAAAACGATTGAGGCGAATAAGCGCTTTTTTAAGCGGGCCGAAGATGTCCCGCGTGCCGCGTTCACGATGGGTATAGGCACGATAATGAGCGCGGCGGCCGTCTTGCTTATTGTAAGCGGAAACGATAAAGCCGCTATTCTTAAAGAAGCCTTTTTCGGTCCGATAACACCGCGTGTTCCGGCGTCGGTTTTGCGGCTGCACCGTAATGTTATTCTCGCAGCGGACGATGCCGCGCTTTCACTTTTTCCAACTGGTTAGTACATCGCTGCCCGCGAATACGAATGCCGTCATTGCGAGAAGCGAAGGCAGTTCCGTCTGCAAAGCAGGCGGCATGGTAGGAGGACAATGACACGAGAGCTAAAACATTCACCTGCCGAAGCAATCCAGTACAGAGGCTGCCTTCGTCGGGATTGTTTCGCTTCGCTCGCAATGGCAACGCTTGCTCGCAATGATGACGCCCTGTCCGCTGGCCGTGCGTCTGCCAGCGGACATATTTCTTAGGGGGATATTCTATGGATATTTGTCTGCATAACGGCACGCTGATTTACGGCTCGTCAGCTCTGGCGGACTGTGCCGTTCTGATAAAAGACTCCAAAATTGCAGACGTTTTCAGCCGGAAACGTTTTGAACAAAAAACGTTTCCGAGCGATACGCTCATCATTGATGTGAAGGGAGCGTACATAGCTCCGGGTTTTATCGACACTCATATTCACGGATACGGCGGTTATGGGACAGAAGACTGCGAGCCCGCTTCTATTCTTGAGATGTCCCGTGGCCTCGCGGAACGCGGCGTAAGCGCGTTCAACCCGACACTTTACCCTTCGAGCGAAGAGGACATGATAAAGTCGATAAAAGCCATCACTAAGGCTATGGGTAAGGAGCGCGGGGCGCGGATTATGGGGATTCATCTTGAAGGGCCTTTCCTGTCGCCCGAAAAGATGGGTGTTCAGCGTCCTGAAACGATAAAACCTGTGGATATTGATTTGTTCGAGCGTTTGTGGAACGCGGCGGAAGGGCATATAGTCAACATGACCGTCGCTCCCGAAATTAAGCGTATGCACGAGCTTGCTCTGGTTTGCCGTAAAAAAGGCGTGGTATTGCAAGCAGGGCACACAAATGCGCTGTATTCCAACATGGTTGAAGGCTTTCAAGCGGGTATAATGCACGCTACTCATTTATTCAACGCTATGCGTCAGATGAACCACCACGATCCGGGCGCAGCGGGAGCCGCGCTTATAAATTACGATATGTCTTGTGAAGTTATAGCTGATGGCGTTCATATTCATCCCGATCTGTTCAAGCTGCTAATGCGCGTGAAGCCCATGAACAAGATTGTGCTTGTAACGGACGGATTGAAGCCGTCCGGACAGACTAGAGGGACGCTTATAGCCAATGGGGAAGAGGTAAAATTCGAGGGCGGCTGCTTTTGCCGCGCTTCGGACGGAGTTATGGCGGGTTCAGCGCTTACGATGATACGCGGCATACAGAATCTGGTCAATTTCGATTTTTCGCTGGTGGACGCGGTGCGCTGCGCCACGGCAAACCCTGCCCAAGTGATGGGTTACTCGTCCATGGGACAGCTTACGCCCGGATACGATGCTGATATCACGGTGTTCAACGATAAATTCGAGATACAGCATGTAATTATAGCCGGCGTTCTAGTGCGTTAATCTCATGCTTGGCAACGGTTTTGCGGGACGGACGGGCAGCAAAAATCAAAAAGAAAACGCTATCGGTTTTTTGTTCCTGTTTTTTGCGGCGGGAGGCACGGCGAATGCGGGAGAAGTGGAAATTTTCAGGACAAAGCACGTTCCAGTGAACGGAGTCGTAATTGTCGCACACGGTTTGAACGTTAAACCTGCAAAGATGGGTGGGCCGGAAGACGAGGGGACTATCGTAAAAGCGCTGCTTGACGGCGGGTATCATGTAGTCCGCGCAGCGCTCACCGGACATTCCGGCGAGGAGGACGGCATGACGACTGTTACGGCGAGGACATGGCTTGATGACGCCCGCGAATGCGTTTCAGTTGCCCGCTCCGTCTCGGAGCGGGCGGACGCACAACCATATCCGCTGTACCTTGTGGGTTTTTCTCTTGGCGCGCTTGTATTCGAGGTTTTGATGAATGAAGGTGTGGTTTTTGAAAAAGCTGTCCTGTTTTCGCCGGCTGTCGCGATTAAGACTTTGGTGCGCGGGGTTCTTCTGCTTGGATTTCCGCCTTTTACCCTACCCGGCGGTGGACAGATTATAGCGAGCAAAAGTCCGGTGGAATACCGCGCCGGAGCGGGTGTTTCCCTCGCCGCGTACAAGGCTTTGTTCGAGTTGGAAAAGCGGCTCGCGGCGGACTCTTTCGCGAAAAATAACATTCCAACACTGGTGTTCATAGATCCGTTGGACGAGTTGGTTTCTTACACAAAACTGAAAAGATTGATAAGCAAATTTAATCTTTCAAACTGGAGGCAGCGGTCTGTGTACAGCAAGGGAGGGCGGGTAAGGCCGGCATATCGTCATCTGATAATTGATGGTGTTTGTTTGAGTGAAAAAGAATGGGCGGCTGTCCGCCGTGATATGCTTGATTTTTTGAGTGGTTAGCCGTGCCTTTTAGTGTTTTATCCGCGCTGATTGCTGCCGGTTTCGCGGCGGCGAACTTGTTTTGCATCATATTTTTCTATCAAAAACCGGCACAGGCGTTCACAAAAATATGTATAATGCCATTTCTCGCGCTTTATTATGCGTTGTCAGACGGGGTATTCCTACCTGCCGTGTTCGCGGCGGCTCTTTTTTTCTGGCTGGGCGATATTCTGTTTGCAAAAAGGCGCAGCACTCCCGTTATTGTCTGCGGAATTGCCACGTTTTTTGCCGGAAATCTCTGCTATTCGGTCTCTCTTTCACGCTTTGTCTCTTTTTCCGTGGGCGCGTTTCTTTGCGCCGTTATCATCACCGCCGCCGCGCTTGTTTTGATTTTCGCTTCCATTCCGACGGCGCGCCGGTTTCTTGCCGCCGCCACCATGTTCTATGCCCTCTCGCTTGCGCTGCTGCTTTTACACGCGGCGGCGCTGCTCGTTCAACGCCGAGATTTTGCCTCTTTCCTAATTTTCGCCGGCATTCTCTGTTTAACCGTTTCCGACATATCCCTTGCCCGCGCTTATCGCAGCAAAGCCAACAGGCTTTCAAACTTTCTGGTCATGTTCCTATACTCCGCCTCACAGTTTTGCCTGCTAACCGGCCTTTCCTCCCTCTAAATCCCTAAACAAGCCGGAGGCAGGGTGTTCGCAGTGGCAATGCGACATGGCGCGGAGGGTGACCTCCTCTCATTCAGGAAGAGAAGATTCCGGGAGTCTCTGGCATAGCGTTTTTAAGACTTTCTCATAAACTTTAACCGTCAGATACGGGCTTTGTTCAACAAACCGTATAGCCATAACCAACCTGAACAGTCATCTTGTGCTTTGAGTATGAACGGACAGTGTCGAATGACCACACTATATGGTTCGAAAACCGGCTGTTTCAAATTCTGAGAGGGAATCCCCCCCAGCCCAAGAAGTAAGTTACGGTGAAGAAGAAACTGGACGGAACCATAAGCATACAATGGAAAGACAAACTGCTCAAAATCACGGAACTGCCGCCAAACAAGGATATCAAACAGCCCATATCCGCCTCTCGCGCCTGCTGTATCCAGCATCGCAGCATATTCTCATTAACGCCCAAATCCAAAGCCATCAGTCTTACCGGCTTTTCTTTTTTTCCGCAATAGCTACTGCTTCAGCCTTAACTCCTTTGCGTCCACTAAATGGGGTAAAGTCCACCCTGTATAGAACCTCCTTATCAAGTTGACAGCCCACGTCTGCCCGTGAAGAATACCATCGTGTTTATGTTTTGGCGAAAAAATCGGCTTCAAAGCGTATTCGACAAAGCATTACAATGTGAAATTCATCGAGTTCCTGAACAAAGACAAAAAGTCGTATAGTTGCCAAACACCTGATACGCAATGCCTTCTTTGCCAGTGTCAAAGTTCCAGAACCTGCGAAATGGGAGTGAGCGATTCGCCCATTATGACAGAGCAAACAAAACCCCCCGCCTTATATATAAGGCGGGGGTTCGGAGCCGGCTTTCGCTAAACGGGGTTTCGCCCCTCCGTTAAGAGGCGTCTTTTACGATACCCATCTGGGCGCGGATCTCCGCGTAGTTGTCAAGAACGTGCTGTTCCGCCCAGGCTTGATCATCGATTTTTTCGACACGACAGGCAGCGTACTTGTACTCCGGCGTATTGCTTACCGGGTCAAGCGACGCCTGCGTAAGCTCATTGCACGCGCCAATCCACCATTGGTAAGTCATGTAGACCGCACCCTTTTTCACCCGCTCAGTCGGCAGACAGCGCGTTATGCAGTATCCGCGTTTGGAGATAATCTTAATTAATTCACCCTTACGCAGCCCTAGCGCGTCGCAGTCTTTCGGACTCATCTGCGCCCAGCCCGGCTCGTCCTCCAGGTTGCGAAGCAGACGGCAGTTTCCGGTCATCGTGCGCACAGAATAGTGGCCAACCTCGCGAACAGTCGAGAACACAAGCGGATATTCGTCATTTTCAAGCTCTTTAGGCGGCCTCCAATCCGTACCGTAGAATTTAGCCCTGCCATCCGGGTGGGCAAACTTGCCCCCTTTGTGAAG
>JAIRSB010000172.1 GCA_031255655.1 Spirochaetaceae bacterium
GACTTGCGACCAGCCGTTTGAGTATCGCCAGAGTTTACCGTTCGCCGTGTAAATCGCGCCGCCGCTGCTTACCAGTTTTGAAGGCGAGCCGTTTATGAGCGGCTCATTGGGCTTTACCTCGTTGGAAATCATCGTAAATATTGGAGATTGACTGCAAGACGGTAAAAAAACCAGAAAAAGCGGAACCCACCACGCCCGCCGCAGCATGGTGGACAGGCAATGCCTGCCGCGCCTAAAAGCTAAGTTCCGTAACAAATTCATTCGTTCACCCCGTAAAACTTTAAAAATGATACCGCGCCGAAAGCGTTATTTCCATAAAATTGCCCACCGCGTCTCTTTCCGGCGTGTTCGTCCACTGCGGCGCGAACCACCATGCGGCGTTAAGCCCGAACGACCAATCGCTGTTAAACCGGAAAAAGCCGGATACCTGCGGTTTCAGAAACAGCCAGTAGCCGTCATAAGTAAGATACTGCTCCGTCATGCCGCCTATCGTGAGAGAAATCGGAAATTCGAAGCGGCTGATGACAAACTGATACCCCACGGTCAGCCCCACAGGTATCATGTATAAAAAGTTTTTTCCCAGCGTTTGCGAGAAGCTGCCGGACAGAATGCCGCCCAAAAACAAGCGTGAGCTTATAAAATAGGTATATGCCAATGAACCGGTTCCGCCTACCGACAGATTATTTTCCAGCGTCTTTCCTGAAGAGGAAGTGAAAAAGAGCGGCAGCAGAACGCCAAGGCTGATATTAAAAGTTTGGTCTCCGCGTGTGTAACCCGAAAGCGGTATGCCGTCCCAGTTCGACGCTATGGGGATGCCGGTGTTCTCATCCTCACCGCCGCCGTCCTCAATTTCATCAATTTCCGCGATTTCTTCTATATCCTCAGAATCGCCCTCCTGCGCGTAGGCGGGTAGGGCGGCGGCAAAAAGGGCTAAAAAAATGACACAGGCACGGCAGACCGCTTTCCGCCTTATCGCGGCTTTCGCCGCTTTTTCGAATCTCATACTAATCACCATCACCACCGTAAATTTGTTCTTAAAAAAAGCGCTGTCGGATACATTCAACCGGAAACACAAGTTTAGGGCATATTACTATGAAAAACACCCTTTGAAAAGCGTTGTGAAAGCGATCCCCTATTAACCGAAACAAACGAATCGGTCAAAGGGATACCGTATAACGCGAAACTTTTAACGATTTCGCGTGTATCCGCGTAAATCTCAAAAGGATCGGGCGACAATCCAGAAGCGGACGGAAGTCGGACGGCGTAAAGCAAAACTTCGGCGAAAGGCGGCTCTATTACGCGGGCGTCGAGGGGAAAAACTAAACGTCCCGCGTCATTCAGCGCGAAAGAGAGCACGGCGGCGAACCGTCCGTTGCCGTAGTATTGAACAAAGAATCCCATCACGGAAAACAAGTCCCCCGCCACGTTCACAAGATGCACATTTCCGCCAAAACTGGCATATTCAACCAGTCCGTCCACCTTTAAGCCACGCCCCTGCCTGTCGATAATGCCCTTATAAGCCCGCCGGAACATAGTTTCAATAGTTTGACGCAATTCATCGTCGCCGTCGGCGTAAAAACCCACAGTTTCACTAAGCTCTATAATATCCGAAGGCGCTTTTTCCGCTATAAAAGAGCCTCTTCCCATGCTGTTGATATAAATAAGCCCGTTATCAAAACGCTGGGCGAGAGTCGGCAAAGTGTAGTCCGTGAATCTCATTAAAAAGTCGCTGCCGCGGGGTGAGCCGTAACCCAACGCGCCGTTCGCGCCGTCAAGCCCCATGGTTTTCCCATATACGTCGAGAATATCGCCACTGACAGTAAAAACGCCGCCGCCGCTCAAAATCGCCAGCACAAGACCGGGAATACCCCACGAATTGAAGGAGGTTTCGGCGCTGCGCCAGTTCTGCGTCCATGTCAGATTGGAATTTTCCGGCCAGCGGTGAACACGGTCAATCCCCAAAACATCTAAAAGAGGCATATCCCGCATCAAAGCGTCCCAATAAGCGCGGCGGAACAGGAAGCTTAGTTCCGCACCGTCTGCGCCCTCTTTTTCCAAGTCCCTGCCCGATACTATTCCCACATCGCTAGGAATTCGCGCCGGCGGCGGCTCGGACGGCATAAAAAATACTCCGCTGACATCCCTTTCCGTGTACAGCGGCGCCTCCTCAACCGCTTTGCTTTCCTCCTCCACAAAAACGGGCACAACCGGCGATTTACCCGACAGACACGAACACAAAAGTAAAAAAAATAAATTTATCGCCGCCGCGAAACCGCCGATCCTTTTGGCGGCAAAAAATATTTTCATTTGCGGCACATTCTTTGCTTTTTTTGAATAGAAATTTAAATAGAAAAAAAATCGCAAACTAAATTTCCGTACAAAACCCGTCATTCGGCGGCAATATCATAACGTTTTTCTATCTCTTCGGCGGTTTCCACCGCGTTGCGGTTATACTTCAACATGAAACTGATTTCCTCTCCGGCTATGGAATTCAGCGCGGAGCAGGCCGGAAAAATTTTCCAAGCCTCCACAAGTTCCGCGCTTTCAATCATATCCTGCGCCTTTGCGGACACGGAACTTTCCTCGCCGGGAGAACGGGAGTAACCGAACACGGAAGAAGCCGCGTCTTCGGAAACCGCCCCCGCCGCCGCGGCGAGCGCAGCTTTTTTCGCGCTCAAGAATTCCAGAAATTCGAAAGCGGCTTCCTTATTCTGACTCGTCGATAAAACAGCGGCGTGCACGCTGTTCAGACTGAATACCGGACGTCCCGGATAGTTTTCAGGGTATGGAATGCTGGAAACACTAAAACGCAGTTTTGGGTATCCAGTTTCAATTAACTTTATCAACTGCGATGAGGCGGTAATCATCGCACTTTTTCCCGCCAGAAAATTATTTATTTTTTCTTCCTCATTTTCTATGAAAGGCGGCCTGCCCAGTGTGTTAGCTTTGTTAAGTCTGTTAAAAAAATCCAGCGTCTCAACAACACTTTTCTCCGTAAAATCAAAAGAAGCATTCCCATTGTTCAAAGTCCGCATCTCGTTTCTGTCAAGACCCGACCATATCCATGGAAAAATATCCGTAAAAAAATTCATGCTCACGGATAAGCCGTAAATGTTTTTTTCTTTAAGTTTAAGACACACAGACATCAGGTCAGAACGTGTTTTAGGCGGACGGTCGAAACCAGCCTCTTCCAGTATATCTATATTGTAAAAAAGTGCGCTAAAATAAGAATATAGCGGTTTCGAAAATTCATCGTTCTTTGTTCCCGTACTCACAGTCTCCGGCATATTTTGATTTGCGAACAGAACACGTTTTTCAGAATCATTAAACCATAAAGGGTCGATAGTCGCAATATCAGGCAGCCTCCGCGTAACTTTTTTTTTGCCGCCCTCTTGTTCGTTTTGCGTAAGCTCCATGTAATACACGCAGTCATTCCGTACAAGCTGCGAAGTCCGGTAGGACGAAACCACGTTGATACCCGGATGGCTTTCCTCAAACTCGGCGATTATACGGTTAAGAGCCTCCTTTTCGCCGCCATCGAACCATTGAGAAAACACCAAAGTAGTGCGTTTAAAATTTATTTTTCTCGCCGGATAAAAAAAAATGGCCGTAAACAACGCCGCAATCGCCGTAATAATCAGAATAATATCAAATCTTTTCATCAACAGGTCAATAACTCCTACCGATAATATCGGCATAGACTTTGAATCATGGTAACTTTCATTCTGAAAAAAACTTTTTTTGACATTTGGGACAACGCGCCGCGCCTTGCCCTAATAAATGCTGGTTTCGCGGCTTCAGTTTCATTTTTCCTATTCATTCACTGGCTTCTCGAACTATCCACCCCGCTTCCCAGCGCTGTTTCGGCCTGCCTATTCGTTACAGGTGTTCTGTGGTGTTCCGTGTATCTTGCCGCCTCGGCTATGTGCGTAAGAAAAATTTCAGATTACACAGTATTCGATTTCAAAGATTTTTTACAGGCTCTCCGTTCAGCGTGCCGCTGTGGAATAGCGTACGGAATTTTTGTATGCACCGCCTCCATCATATTTATTTTTATAATCCCGTTTTATTTACTGATAGGCAATGCCGCCGGACTG
>JAIRSB010000205.1 GCA_031255655.1 Spirochaetaceae bacterium
TATCATATAAAATTTCTACGTCTGCCAAAAACATCTTTGGCAGTGTTGAATGCTTACATTTTTGAATATTAGAGTTATTTAGAAATTTCAGTTTCTAAACAACAATAGCTAAAAAATGATTTGGAAGACAAGCAGCCATATTGTCGAACAAGTCAATTAAATTAAGGAGGATGTAAATCATGACAATTATCGAAATAAAAGATATGATCCGTAAAGATGTGCCGATTTATTACCGGAGGGCGTACAGCGGTAACGCGGTGGTCGAGATTGCCGGGAAAACGGAGAATATGCACACCGACTGGACTATCGAAACTACGCCGCTGGGCACCAAAGAAACAACGATTACACTAACCGATAAAATTGATTATCCGCTGGTTCCTTTGATTAAGGAGCTAAAGAAAAAGATTGAACATCTTGACAGCGAAGGAAAACTCCCCCTATAAGGGCGGCATTTTTCAAAAACATGACGCGAAAAGCGCCGCCGGTGAATGGGATTTGGTTTTCATAAGCAATTCATACGATGAAACTTTTGAGGTTGGTTGTGAGTTAGGACGAAAGCTGAAAAGAGGCGATGTCGTGGCGTTGAGCGGCGCGCTTGGGACGGGTAAAACCTGCCTTTGCACCGGAATTTGTCGTGCCGTAGGCGTTAAAGACTTGGTAACAAGCCCGACATACACCATAATCCACGAGTATGAAGGCGTTTTTCCCGTCTATCACATCGACGCTTACCGGCTTTCTGGCGCGGAAGACTTTGAAAACTGCGGCGGAGGTGAAGCTATGCGCGGGGACGGACTTACCCTTATCGAATGGGGCGGACGTGTTGGTGTGTGCCTGCCGGACGAGACCGTCCATATAGATATAAAAATAACAAACAGCGGACAGCGCGAAATTTTCGTCAAAAGTGCTGGTGATTTTCGGAGTCGGAATTGAATATCCTAGCCATTGACACGTCGACGGAACTGTTTTCTGTCGGAATTTCCACTTGCGCGGGAGATTTTTGCATCGACGCGGATGCGGGGACGAGTCAGTCTGAACTACTTCTTGACGCGCTTGACGCGCTTACGCGGCTTGCCAGCATTGAGCGCGAGGAAATAGATATATTTACCTGCATGAGGGGGCCGGGTTCATTTACTGGACTGCGAATAGGTTTCGCTGCGGTGAAAGGCCTCGCGCTGTCGCTGGGTAAGCGCATGATTTCCGTTCCCACTCTCGACTGCGCTGCGCATTCTTTCGCGCGCGGAAATTTCCTTTGCGTACCAGTTTTGGATGCTAGACAGAAACGTTTTTTTTCCGCGCTGTACCGTGGCGGCAAACGGCTTGGTGATTTCATGGATTGCACGGCGGAAGAGCTGTCGCAGCATATAAAGAAAAATTTGGACAATGAACCTGCCGCGCCGCGTGTTACACTTTTTTGCGGCGGCGGCGCGGCTCTTGCCTTTGACACGCTTTCCGGCCTTTTGCCGGATGTTTGCGTTTTAGCAGATGAGGCGCGGCGTGGCGGGGCATCCGCTCTATTGCAATATGTTAAAAAATCCTGTATGTTAAATAATATGGAAGATGCGCGGTTTTCCGCGCCTTTGTACATTCGTAAAAGCGACGCGGAGATCAAACGCGAGGCTGGCGGGAACTAAACCGCTTCATCCGGCGCGGGTGAGCCTGTTTCGTTATACGATTTTTCCTTGGCAACAACGCGACTTCCGGGCGCGTTTATCGAATATTATAAAAAGTAGGACATATGATAGACTCAAAAGTTTCAATTCCCGCTGGGATAGGCGGCGGGACAGGTGTTTTTTCCGCCGGCATGGGAGCGGCGGGACATGGTAGCGCGACTAGCGCTTTACCATCGGGGCAGAATTCACTAAACGCGATGCGGGTTTTAAGACATCCGGCTGTGCACCCAGTGAATTCTCCGGCAGGCGTTCAAGGAAACGCTATGCCGTCACAATTTCCGCAGTCGTCGATGATGCCAGCGATGGCGATGTTTCACTCCAGTGTATTTCCCGTGCTATGTATAAACAACAGCTTCAGGATAGTACACGCGAATCCGTCCAGCCGAAAGTTTTTTACCGGTCTTTTCTCGCTCGAAGGTAATCTGTTTTTTGACGTTTTCGGCAAGTATTTTCAAGTTGATGACATAAGAGCCATACGCGCCGCAGTCTTGAACGGCGATAACGGCTTTTCGTGGCGCGGCATAGCCCATATAAAATCGCGGGAACGCCCGACGGTATTCACACGCGTTTATATTTTTCCGGCGCAGATGAACGTAAAATCCCCTGTGGATTTTACCGTCATGTTTGATGATGTTACCGAAGAAAATAAACGTCTCTTACGCAGCGTATTCGTCAGTCTTCTTGAGGCGTCAAAATTAAAGGATAACGATACGGGTGAGCACATAAACCGTGTGAATTATTATTCCGAAGCGTTGGCGAAAGTTTTGTTCAACCGCTCCGGTTATGACGCGGTTGACGCGGAATTCATTGATAACATCGGATTTCTCGCTTCCATGCACGATGTCGGCAAAATCGGCACGCCGGACGATGTTCTCAATAAAGAAGGCCCTTTGTCAGACTGGGAATGGTCGGTAATGAAAGAACACACGAAGAACGGCGCGTTCATTCTGTCAACTTATCCGAATCCCATGGCTAAGGAGATAGCGTTGTCGCACCATGAAAAATGGAATGGCAGAGGCTACCCGTTTCAGATTGAGGGTCCTATGATTCCGCTTTCTGCCCGTATTGTTGCCATTGCCGATGTGTATGACGCGCTCCGCATGAAGCGCAGTTACAAGGAAGCTTGTTCGCACGAGGTAACGGTTGAAAAAATAGTTGAGAGTAGGGGTTCACACTTTGATCCGGAGCTTACCGATATTTTTGTGAGCATCGCCGACAAATTCAATGAGATATACGAGAACCACAAAAACTGAACGCCCCGTTGCCGTCAAGTCGATAAGTTCTGTACGCGAATTTCGCGAATTTTTATTTGCTTAAGTTCGCGAGCATTTCATTTTTCTAGCTTGTCGACAGTGAAGAGATGGTCATTTTTTCGGTAATATAAGCTGATAGTACAACCCGTTCACTGAGCCGCTTTCATCCGCCGCGCCTGTTGACACAGGCGCGGCGGTCTCGCCCTCGTCCGTGTAAAGCTGAGCGTTGCCGCGAAACAGAGTCGCGCTTACTTTTTCACCAGCTGTTTTGCTTATCAAAGCCAGAGTTCCACCGCGCCGCGCCGTAACTGAAAGAACACGCGAACGAAAAACCGCGCTGCCCGTGGCGGTGTAGCCTGTTAACGGAGTGTAGGCGAACACGCATTCACCGTAATCTATTCCCGCGTACAGTTCCCGCGCGAAAGACTTGAACAACTCTTTTACCGCCGTTACAGCCCGATTCACGTAACTCGCTTCCGACTGTTCCGTGTATGGGGCGGCTTTTCGCGTTTTTTGGGTGGCAAAACGTTCCAAAGGCGAGCCAAACGCGGCGCTTATGATTTCCCTGTCGCAGGTGATTATTACCGCACCGGTTTTAATGAGCGCGGAGCAGGTTTCGTCGTGAAACTTGTTCATAAACGCCGCGGCTTTTTGGGCATTCGGTCCGTTCTCGATTATCGCCGCGTCAGGCCGGATTATCGTTACGATGGCGGCTTTCGCACTTATCTCTTTTTCGAGTATCGCTTCATTCTGTATTATTTTTTTCAGATACGCCTCCGGCGTGATGGCGGCGCAAGCGCAGCGCAGGCGCGTTTCGGACTGCTTTTTCGTGAACAGTGCAAACAGCGAGGAGGCGAGAGCTCCGGCGGCGGCGGCTCCGCCCGGTATCAGCGGGTCTATCCACAATCCGCTTATGATGAAGCTGTAAGAAAAAGCCGCTGCAATTAGCGCCGTTGCGAAAACACAGGTACAAAATGAAAGAAGCGACCCCATGGCGTTCATGACACCCAGCAAAAATAAAATAACCAAAAGTGAACTGAAAAGGATTTGTTTAATGTTCGCGGGGACGGTATAGTATCCGGTCATAACGCTGTTTGCGAACATCGTGGAAAGCTCCGTGTCACGGGAAACCGGACCCAAAATACAAAAAGCCTCGTTTAACTCGTTTTTAAGCCGACTGCGCAGCACGGAAACATCGTTGTACAAATCGCCGGCGGTGTAAATCATCTCTAATTGCTCGTTACGCAAAGTATCAAGCCTCAGCTTTCCGGCGGCGTCAAGATTTTCCTGCTCACCTAATTCCCGAAACGAAGAAATTATTTTGCTCTTAGCCCCGTCGTTTTCGTCAAAAAAGCTTTCCAGCGAGTTGAAGTAAGCGGCGCATAAAGACAACCAGCGTTCACGCGCTGCCGGAGTCGGATTTTCAAGCAGCGTTTCGCGGGCAATCTGGGTTTGTTCGTACAAAAACGGTGGGTAGTTTTCCACCGAAATACTAGCGTACTCCGCGAGCGCAGGGGCTTCGGCAAGTAGGCGGTACAGCATCTTTCCAGCCTCGGCATAGTCCAGAAACACGGAAATATCGATTTTTCTGAACGCCTCGCCGCCGCCTTCCGGCACACCGAAAAGCAAAGCTGCGCCGCTGTCAAGGATGAAACGCCGCTCGTCCGGAGACGAAGCCTCAAACGAAAGGGTAAAGCTGTCATCTGTCAGGCGCGTCTCGGATGGCGGAAACAGCTTTTTTAACGCGCCATAAACAACGTATTCGTACTCAACTCCGTTTACAGCGGTCAGCGCCGGAGCTATGCGGCGGACTTTCCCGTCTTCATCCGGCGGGGGGCGTGAATACAGCGGGAAATACAGGCGGCTTAACATATGCGAGGCGTCATTCTCCGGCTGTATCACGCCCATAAGAAGATCGCCCGGCAGGTAGGCCGCGTCGAACACGGTGGCGGCGTTTTCGAGCCGCGCCGCTTGTTCCTCATCCTCTGCCGCCACTGCGGAAAGCAGCCTATTTTTGCCATATTCCGTGAGTTTTATCACATCGCTTACATATCTTGCGGCGTCCGCCGGTGCGATTGAACCAAGCCTTATGCCGTCAAACAAGTTTTTTACGTTGGATTCGATGATGTTAAATTCTTCGTCAAAACGGTACACAAGCTCTGTCTCGCTCAGTGCGTGCCCACTGGAAACACCCAGCACGGGGGTTTCTATCAGTAAAGCGCCGGCGTTCATCTCGGACAGGATCATCATAAGGTCGAAAACCGTCGAGGCGGCGATAAGGTTGCCGCCCGAATGATCGTCGCCGCCGGTTTCTATCAGCAGTATTTCCGGTGCGATAAGCTGCTGGGACGGAGAAAAATAATTTAGTACACGCGGGCGCGCCTCCATCAAAAAATCGTAATGAGGGCCGAGACGCGGTCCTGATAGAAAATATACGGCAAGATAAAGCGTAATAAACGCCGCTGCCGTCGAAACCGCCAAACGCCGGAATGAGATTTTTTTCGTGTTTTTTAGAGTCATCAACATAAACGGTGAACTTTGTCCGGTAACGTGCCTTTCAAGTAAAGAACAGCAAGATGCGGAGCATTTGCACAGCTTGTTCAATATATACTATTTTTAAGGTGATTAACAATGTCCGGTGAGTGGTGGACGTGAACCCCCATCGTTTTTAACTGCAAATTGCACGGATTTAAGCGAGTTAAACAGGCGTCAATCTGTTTAACTCGCGCACTTGTGCAAACATCGATGGCGGGCGGATTACGCGCCTTCGTCCGTGCCATTCGCGCCCATCCGTATAATCTGCGGTTTGAAAACGAGAGGGCGCTACGAAAGCTCATCAACCTTTCAAAACTTCTAGTCCTCATCTATACTTGTATCCGGTGATAGCATGGAAAGAAACCAGATTGAGATATTCGATACCACGCTGCGTGACGGGGCGCAGGGCGAGGGGATTAGCTTTTCGGCGCGTGATAAGCTGGCGCTGACCGAGGCGCTGGATGAGCTGGGGGTCATGTGGATAGAGGCTGGCAACCCGGGCAGCAACCCAAAGGATGCGGAGTTCTTTAAGCAGGCGGCGCAAATGCGCCTTGCTAATGCCAAAGTGTGCGCGTTCGGCTCTACGCGCAGGAAGGGTGTGCCGGCGCGGGAGGATGGGCAGCTTGCCCAGTTGCTGTCGGCGGAAACCGAAACTGTCGTCATTTTCGGCAAGTCCTCCGCGCTGCACGTAACGGAGGTACTCCGCGCCAGCCTTGCCGAGAACTTGGATATGATATACGAAAGCGTTGAGTTCCTGCGCGGTGAAGGGCGAACAGTCTTCTTTGACGCGGAGCACTTCTTTGACGGAATTGCGCAGGACGGCGAGTACGCTCTAAAAAGCCTTCGCGCCGCGGCGGAAGCCGGCGCGGCGCGGTTAATCCTTTGCGATACCAACGGCGGCAGCTTTCCGGGCGAGGTAAGCGCGGGTGTGCTTAAAGCCGCTGCCGCCGTGCGGGAACTGACTCTGGGACCGGAGGCGGGAGCGGGAGTGGGGGAAAAACCTCTTTTGGGCATACACGCGCACAACGATTCCGGCCTTGCCATAGCCTGCTCACTCGCCGCGGTAGAGGCCGGTTGCGCTCAGGTTCAGGGGACACTGCTGGGCTTTGGAGAACGTTGCGGGAACGCCTGCCTTGCGGCCTTGATACCCAGCCTCGAACTGAAGATGGGCCTGCGTTGCTTGCCGGAGGGAAATCTTTCGCGTCTTACGAGCATAAGCCGGAAGGCGGCTGAAATATCCAACCGCGCTTTGGTAGACGACACCCCATACATCGGCGCGCGGGCGTTTTCCCATAAAGCGGGCATGCACGCGGACGCCATACTGAAGGTAAACCACTCGTTCGAGCACGTCGACCCTTCCCTTGTGGGGAACAGCCGGCGATTTTTGATGAGCGAGCAGGGCGGCAAAGCGGCGATAGCCGAGCGCGCGCGAGAGTTCGACGCCGCCATTGATAAGAACCATCCCGCGATAGAGACGTTGTCGCGGCGGCTCAAGACGCTGGAGGCGGAGGGCTGGGCATTCGAGGGGGCGGACGCCAGCTTTGAAATCCTTTTGTGCAAGGAACTAGGTCTGTACACGAGCTTCTTTGACGTTATCGCGTTTAGGGTGCAAAGCGAGTACCCGGCGGGCAAGCTGCTGGACTGTTGCCATGCTTGGGTAAAGGTGCTGGTAAGCGGGCAATACGAGATGGCGGCGGCGGAAGGGGACGGTCCTGTAAACGCGCTGGACGGGGCTTTGCGGCGCGGGTTGCTGCGCTTTTACCCTGAACTTGCAAAAGTGCGTTTAACCGATTACAAGGTGCGGGTAATAGACGGAAAGGACGCTACCGCCGCCAAGGTGCGCGTTCTAATCGAATCAAGTGACGGCGATACGTCATGGACGACAGTGGGCGTTTCCGCCGACGTTATAGCGGCAAGCTGCCTTGCACTGGTGGATTCCATAGCGTACAACCTAAACCGCGCCAACTCTTAACGCGATTCTTTCCGGTTATGGTACGCGGTACACGTTAATCAGAACCCCAAACGGCGGCATATCGTATAATAGGTGAGAAGCGCCGGAAGTATTGATGGTTTTTTTGAGAGTCAGCTTATTTTTTCCTATGCCGCTGAAGGTAGCTACCATAGTACCTACGCCGCCAGAATTAGTGCTGCCGGATCCTGTGTCCATGATAGCGAGGGTTCCTCCGCTTCCGTCCATGCCGAATAAAATGAGCGAACCTGCCGGTCCCGAAAAGCTGGCGTCCGTGCCCGCCAAACTTGCGGCTGTTCCTTTACCTTCCAGCGTAACACCCGGCGGCAACACTACGGAACCGCCCTGTAAATAACTGCTGACTAGAGTACCCACACTGCCGGCTACAGCGAGATCCAGAACGGTACCGGCGTTTATTGTCCCACTTAACCCTCCATTAAGCGCGGCTGCCAAGCTGCCCAGTTCACTCAAAGATGACTGAATATCTGCCAGATGAGCCGAGGTAATCATGATAGATTTTTTTCTACTGGTATACACCGGATCGACAGGCACATCGCTAGTATAGTCCAGATAAGCGCCGCGAACATCTATTTGGATGGTGCCGGCAGTCCCCCACCCTTCTACCAGTGATTTTGTGGGAAGCGCGAGAGAGCACTCCCCATTTGATGAGAAAGTTACGCTGGCGCTCCTTTTATTGGACTGTGGTACATCATCTACTAATAACTCTGTAATATCAACGTAGCAGCCGGAAATTTCTGGCGGCCTTCCTCCACCGTCCAAGCTGAATTTAACTTTGTAACCATCAGGTTGGGCAAAAGATCCCACTTCTGTTCCAACCGCGTCAAGTTCAGCATTGGCGAATACTAGGCCTTCATTACTGCCGTTATCGGATATTTCATCAATTTCAATTATACATGCGTAAAAACTCAGAAAAGTCAGCAATAAAACCCCAAAAAATATTGTTTTTTTCATTAACACTTCCCTCTTTTAAGAACAGTCCGTAAAGCTACTCCCTATGTTACAATCGGTTTATATAGCGTTATCTTTAGACTTTTTCAAAGCACGCCCATAGACAAGTTTGGTTTTGCCCGTGCAGACTGTACTATAAGTGCTTCTATCAAAAAAGTAGAGCTATTCAGAAACTTCAGTTTCTAAACAATAACCGCTGAAAAATGACTTGGGAGACAACTAACCAAATTGTGGAACAAGTCCAATACTTGGAATTGTTAAAACCAAACCCTTTTATTTTTCGGCTATATTCATTATTATGAGGCGGATGATGATACCGAATTTTCCGGATTTTGCGCCAGTGTCGCTTGATGTTAAGGATGCGCTGCGCGAGGCTTTGACAATGGCGAAAGACGGCGTTTCGGAGTTCACCTTCGCGAACCTCTACCTATTCCGCCGCCGTTACAATTATAAAATTTCGCGGGAAAACGGCGGCAATATTTTAATTTCCGGCGAGCGCGACGGCAAAAAGTTTTTTACCACACCGCTCGCTGCGCCAAGTGAAGGCGTTTTGCAGGCCCTATTCACCAAACATGACTACTGGAAAAGCATTTCCGACTCTGTTTTGGAAAACAGCCGGAACATACTTGAAAAGCTTGGCATAAAAGCCGTTGAAGACCGTGATAATTTCGATTATTTATACAATACAAGCGATTTAGCTCGACTTTCCGGGAAAAAATTCCATAAAAAACGCAATCTGGTCAACGCTTTTCTGCTCTCTTACCCCGACCACGACGAAAAACCGCTGACGAAAGAACACCTGCCGCAGGCCTTGGCCGTACTTGAACGCTGGCGGCAGGACAAAGGCGAAGACGGAGACTATGTAGCGGCGAAAGAAGCCCTAGAACTTTCATCCGAAATGAAATTAGAAGGCATGATTTGCTTTATGAATAAACACCCCGTGGGTTACTGTCTTGGCGAATACATCGCCGGAGAATCAATGTTCGCCGTTCATTTTGAAAAATGCGTTGACGAATACAAAGGCATTTACCAAGCCGTGAATCAGTTTTTTGCCGCTAGCCTACCCCCCGAATGCGCCTATATAAACCGTGAACAAGACTTGGGCGATGAGGGGCTGCGTCAAGCTAAAATGACCTACCGTCCCTGTGGCTTTGTAAAAAAATATATCGCGCTTAAACCGGAATAGGTACAAGTCTGAAATATGCCTGTTGCCGGCAAAATACTTGTTATCGCGGGTTTAATGCGATAAAATATAGCTTTCTTGTGAAGTCCGGCGTGTTTTGAAAGCGCGGAACATCAGCTTAAAGCACGCCGGACGGGAGGGTTTATGTATAGCAAAGGTTTAGCGTATTTACTGTGGCTCATTTCCGGTTTCGGCGTTCTCGGCTTTCATCGGTTTTATCTGGGAAAGCCGTTGTCGGCGCTCCTTTGGATGTTCACCGGAGGTTTGGTGGGCATAGGCAGCCTGTACGACCTGATTACATTGGGCAGTCAGGTTGACGAAGCGAACATGAAATCTATGATGTTTAACGCCGCCGCCGCTTACTCCGCTGGAGCAAGCAGACAGAACTGGCGCTATGTAAACGATGGAAGCGCCCGCGTAGTCGATGAAAAAGACGGAATCGACAACATAATTCTTAAAATCGCGCAAAATAACGGCGGCGTTGTGTCGCCTGCCAAAGTGGTATTAGAAGCGAATATATCACTGGAAAAAGCGCAGCAACATTTAGAATAAATGGTAAAAGACGGACACGCCGAAATGCGGGTGCGAAAATCCGGCATCATAGTCTTTACCTTCCCCGAATTCATGGACGACAATCAAGAAGCCTACGACATTTAGCCCCCCCCCCCCCCACTCACTGCCGTAATTTATTGCGCGGACAAATTAACTTTTGGGTTTGTACGGAGAGCCGTCCCTGAAGTTGACGCCCGCCGAAGCGTTCGTCATAAGAATAGGCTGGTGCGTTGAATCCAAAGTGTCCCGCCAAAGACTAGATTCCGGATCGACATGACTACGGCGCGAAACGGCGGCTTTTATGGGCAAATGCGCGAATTCATTGTTTACAAGCCCGATGACAACCTTCGTTTTTCCGGCCATAGCTGCGTGAACCGCCGCGTTGCCGAGCCGGTCGCAGTATATCGAATCCACAGGAACAGCCACGGAAGAACGCACCAAATAGCTGGGGTCAATGTATTTTAACGTTATTTCCATATCAAGTTTCTTAAAATGCGTTTCTATTTTTTGTTTTAAGTAGTGCCCCACATCGGCCATTAGCAAGTTGCCCGAAGCGTCCGTGCCCGCGTTTTTAGCAAGCTCATCTTGCAGCGCGCCCTCCGCGACAACGATAACGGCATGTTTCCTCCGCTGCAAACGACGTTCAAGATGTTCAAAGAATCCGTTTTTCCCGTCAAGGTCAAAAGGAACTTCAGGTATCAGCACAAAATTCACTTCGTGGCTTGCCAGCGCGGTGTGCGCTGCGATAAAACCGGACTCCCGTCCCATAACCTTGACCAGACCTATCCCGTTTGGCTGGGATTGCGCCTCCATGTGGGCAGACGCGACAGCCTCCACAGCCCGTGAAACCGCCGTATCGAAACCGAAAGAGCGCTGAATAAAAGAAAAATCATTATCTACAGTCTTAGGGATACCGACACAAGCTATTTTAAGATGACGCCGGTCAATCTCCTCGGCAATATCAAGACTGCCGCGCTGCGTTCCGTCCCCGCCTATCGTGAACAGTATATTCAAATTGAGCTGTTCCATCGCGTCAACGATTTTTGTTACCTCTTTACCGCCGCCGCGTGAAGTTCCGAGCACCGTGCCGCCGATTTTATGAATGTCGTCAACAAAATCCAGAGTAAGCTCTTTTGTCGGGTAACTGTATTCCGGCAGAAAACCCTTGTATCCGTAACTTATACCCGTGATACGCCTTACGCGGTAGTGATACCACAGACAGCGCACAATGGAACGAATAACGTCATTTATACCCGGACATAAACCGCCGCACGTTACAATCCCCGCGTGAACATGTTCAGGCATAAAATATATCATTTCGCGGGGACCCGCCTTTTCGAGTACCATACTGCGGTCTACAGGCTGTTGCTCGCCCAAAGTTACACTCGAATCAAGCCGAATGAATTCACTGTCGGAAACATAGTTCGCTATGAAAACGCCGCGTTTTTTTGACATAGTTATAGGGGAAGAAATATTCCGCGGCCCTAACTCTTCGATTGAAAAATCTAATTTGCTCTCGCTCATAATAGCTCCCAGTAGAATATACCTTAATGATTGCCTTTTTACAGCTTATTTTCAAGACAGACAAAGCCCCGCGCGCTGCGGGGCTTGACGAGGGACGGCGATTTCGCGGATACTTAAAACATAATCAAGGTGGGTGTAGCTCAGTGGTAGAGTCCGAGATTGTGGATCTCGTCGTCGCGGGTTCGAACCCCGTCATCCACCCATATTGACAAAATACGCGCTCTTTTGTTAGACTAAGTTTTAAGGAAGCTGTGGAACAAACAGGTTTCAGCGCGTCTTTTAGTTGCTAAATTAGCGAGGTTATAATGGCAGTACCAAGATCGAAAACGTCAAAGGCGCGGACGCGCAGGCGGCAGAGAATTAATATGCGGCTTGACGCGCCGTTTACTGTTGAATGTAGTAGCTGCGGCAATAAAGTTTTGTTGCACCGGATTTGCCCGAAATGCGGTTTCTACCGCGGAAAACAGGTAATCAGGCCTAAATCTTAGGCCAAAACATTAAGGAGTTTATATTTTTTATGGATGAAAAAGAATTATACGAGCAGGTAAAAGGAATTATCGCGGATAAGTTGAATATTGATCCCTCCAAAATAACACCTGAAGCGTCTTTCCGTCAGGATTTGGGAGCGGATAGTTTAGATACTTATGAGTTGGTCTATGCCATAGAAGAAAAATTGAATATCAAGATTCCCGACGAAGAAGCGACCAAATTTGAAACTGTAAAGGATGCTTACGAATTTATAAAATCAAAGAAGTAGTAAATGACTATTACCGGTATTCCTGTAATCAGCGGCGCGCGAAGAAAAGAACTTTGCGCGTTTCAGCGTAACCTAGGTATAAAATTCAGGAATATTGAACTTTTGCAGCTTTCCTTTATGCATCGCTCTATTTCAAACGAGATTCACTCGAAAGCGAGCAACGAGCGTTTGGAATTTTTGGGCGATGCAATACTCGGTGCCGTGACGGCCAGCTTGTTGTATAGTACTTTAATCGAGAGCAACGAAGGCGAGTTGGCCAAAATAAAATCTATCGTGGTTTCAGAAGAAACCTTGTCCGGCATAGCGCGTGAATTACAGATAGACATGATGATGATACTTGGGCGCGGCGAGGAACTTTCCGGCGGCAGAGGCAAAAAAGCATTGCTTGCGGATGCGCTTGAGGCCCTTTTCGGTGCGCTCTATCTTGATTCCGGCTTCAAAAAGGCTTTTGATTTCGTAAGCCGCTGCATAACACCCGAAATCGTCAAGGTCCGTGAAAACAGGGGCAAAGAAGACTACAAATCGCGCTTACAGGAAGTTTGCCAGCGTAAATTCAAAGACTACCCAAGTTACCGCCTGGCAAAACATTCCGGGCCGGAACATGAACGATATTTCTGGATAGAAGTAAGCTGCGGCGGCAGAACATTCGGCCCCGGCATGGGTAAAAACAAAAAACACGCCGAACAAGAGGCTGCCCGCCTAGCGCTCGCCGAGCTATAGCGCTTCACTTGTAAAGTAACAACAGCTATAAACGCGAATGCGTCCGCTCGCAATGGCGAATGCCTTGTCCTGTGCCGTGCTTTCATTTAATCTGAAAACGCACCGGATACCGGTAACGTACCGGGACAGCGTCCCCATTAGCCCGCGCCGGCTCGCCGCGCAGCCCCTCGAACGCCTTAATTGCCGCCTCCCCAAAACCTTTACCCGGTGGATTTTCCTTCAGTATCACAACGCGCCGCACATTCCCTTCACGGTCGATATAAAGCTCAATGTACACAATACCCTCCAAACCGGAACGGAGAGCTATCGGCGGATAAACCAGCCGTGAACGTATATCCCGTTCATCAAGTTTTGGCAGTACCGAAACCTTGTTTTGCGGAAGATATTCTTCCGTGTAGCGGGCTGGCGCGGCGGCAGGCGGACTTATTGCGGCAAGCTCGACCGGTGCCTCTTCCGTCTCAATCACCGTTTCGGCTACAGCCTCGATTATCTCCATTTCAACCGGCGGCGCTTTTTGGACGACCGGAGGCGGAGGGGGCGGCGGCGGTTCTTCCGGTGTGGGAGGGGCCGGTTCTTCCTCAATATCGGCCAGCTTCATCACGGTGGCTGGGGCTTCTACAGTGCCGGCGTTGACCTCAATCTTAAAAACGATGAAAAACAGCAAAAAAACATGCAGCGCCGCGACAAACGCGAACAATCCGCCGCGCCTTAGTTTATCCTTAAATTTTTCTTCACTTTTCATCATTAAACCGAAAATACCGGACAAATTCTGCTTTTATAGCGCTTCTATACAAAAAAAATACAAAAGACTTAGGCACGAGAGGCATTTCTCAAAACAGTCGTCATTGCGCGGCGGCGCGTCCACAAGCGGACGCGCCGCGTTACACCTGTTGGTTTTTACAAATCGAACCACTATACCAAAGCCTTACAAAAATAAACAATTTTCCACACCGAAAGATACGCCGCTTTTTCAAACAGAGTTGTTTAGAAACTTCAGTTTCTGAACAATAACCGTTAAAAAACAGCAAAATGCTTTGCATTTTGCAAGACTTGGGAGACAACCAACCGGGTTGTCGAACAAGTCAAATATTCGTGAACAAAATAACCCCGCGCTTCGGCAAAACACTCTGTCAGCAAACGCCGGAATGATATGTGATTTTCCCGCCGCGCGTGGTCAGCAGAACGCGGCCTAATAGCTTTGCGCCGTCAAACAAAGTATTTTTCCCGCGAGAGGCAAACGCGCCGCTGTCGACATGGACTTCCGCTTCCGCGTCCAATATAACAATATCCGCGTGAGCGCCTTTAGCCACGAACCCCCGCCCCTCCAAACCAAGTATACGGGCGGGAGCCGCGCTTAACAGCGAAAAAAGTTTTTGCGCCGTGAAATGATTTTCTTTTACAAGCACAGTGTTGCATACGGCAAACGCCGTTTCAAGACCACTAAAACCCGGCGCGCCGCCCCGCTTATCCGCTTCGGAATGTGGGGCGTGGTCGGTGGCGATAACATCAATCACGCCAGACCTCAGAGCCTCAATGACGGCGCGGCGGTCCCCCTCGCCGCGCAGCGGCGGGGCGACCTTACCGAAAGTCTCCGCGTCCGCGGCGGCCGCACTGCCTCCAGTAAGCGCGATGTGGTGCGGGGCAGCCTCCGCGGTCAGGGACGGGCAGGCAGCCTTGCTGCTACGCAGCAAGGCTGTCGCGCCGCTTGTGGAAACGTGGGCAATGTGAAACCGCACCCCCGCCTCCATGCCAAGCCTGACAACCCGTTCGACAGCGGCCTCTTCCCCGCCAATATCGCAATGACACGAAACAACAGCCCCCCGCTCCGCCGCCGCGCGCAGCGCGGCGGAGAACAGGGCATCATCCGCGACATCCCGCCCATCCTCGGAAAGAAGCGGCGGCCTGTAGTCCGCTTCGGACTTCGCGGACAAGTACGAAGAAAGCCGCTTTCCGGCCATCCCCTCACTAAGCGAAACCGCCGGATATAAATTGATTAGCCCCAGCGCGTCCGCACGGCGTTTTATGGCGGCGGCAGTCTCCGCGCTGTCAACCGGTGGATTTGTGTTTGCCATACAGACAACACTCGTGTAGCCGCCCCGCGCCGCCGCAAGACAAGCGGACTCCAGCGTCTCTTTGCGGCAAAAATCAAAGTTACCGCCTGCCTCTCCGCCACCTTCCGGCGGCGCGCCTTCCCGGAAATGCGCGTGCATATCAACAAAACCGCTGGTGAGCGTAAGCCGCCCATCCCCGTCAAACACGATAGCGCCGCCCGCCGCCCGCTGCCGCGCCGCCGCCTCCGGCAGAACATCGGCAATACGCCCGCCTTCAACAAACACAGAGCCTATAATATCGGTAAAAGCGTCAATAATATGAAAATTGCGGAAAACGACACTCGCCATTCAGCGAAAATCCTCCGCGCCGCGAGCCTCGCCGCAGTATTCACAACGATAAGCCTCCGCCACCCTGTCCGAAAGACGGAATATATGCGGAATATACTTTTCCGTTGAGGTTATACAGCGCGGATTCTTGCAAAAAATTACATTTTCGACCTGTTCCGGCAGCTGCAAAGTAATCTTTTGAGTTATGATTTCATTTTCTATAATATTTACAGTAATATTCGGGTCAATCAGCCCCAAAATATCATAATTTATGTTTATCGTGTCATAAATTTTGATAACATCCTTCCTGCCCATCTGCGGCGAAAGCGCGTTTACAACAAAAGCTATCGTGTGCGGCGACCTGCCAAGCGAAAGCCAGTCAAAAACACGCACCCCCTGACCCGCCTTAATATGGTCAATCACAATCCCGCTCTTTATTTTGTCGATAATCAACACTTACACGACCCCCATTATGGACGCAAGCAGCGCCATCCGAATGAACATCCCGTATTCCGCCTGCTTAAAATAAGCCGCGCGCGGGTCTCCGTCAACCTCGACAGCAATTTCGTTTACACGTGGAAGCGGGTGCAGAACAATCAGATTATCGCGCGCCTTCTCCATAAGCCTAGCCGTCAGAATGTAGGAATCCTTAAGACGGATGTACTCCTCCTCAT
>JAIRSB010000045.1 GCA_031255655.1 Spirochaetaceae bacterium
GCTACTATATGCCGGGAATTTCGCTGACTCTTGGGTGTAGAGCGAGCTTCACGAAAAATCTGGGGGAAAGTATAAAAGATGAAGGATAAGGTTTAAGAGGGGATTGGTGAGTGTTCCGATGTATATTGAGGTGAGGGGGGGGGGGGGGATACTAACATGCGTTTACTTAACGAGGTCATAAAAACATGATATATTCAAGGATGAGATAGGAAAAAGCAGGCTTTGAGCGGTTACTGTAGGTTATATCTGAAGAGTAGGAACAGAAAGCTAAAGAGCTTGGGGCATTCACACTGGAATGGGAAATAAAGAGCGTTGTTGATTTACTGCGGCTGGTATTTTTATAAATGAGCGAAAGGAAATCCTTTAGCGGGACGACGGCATTGCTGGAGCTTGGGGATATATGTTCGATGAATAAGAAATAGATATACACTTTGCGAGGAAAGCCGCCGCCGCATTTAACCGTTTTCGTCTGTCAACTAAAACCTGCATTCCTAGCTATCATTTTTAATAGGAAGCGCGCGTTTTGGTGAGGGTATTGTGGCGGCGTACAGGCTGTTTAAGATGCCGAGGAAGGCCGAAATCGAGAACAAGACTTCGATGCCAGTAACTTTCCATATCCAGCCGCCCATCAGCGCGATGAAGATGCTGATTGCATGGTTCACCGATACGCCGGTGTACAGTGTGGAGGTTATTTCATCTTGATTGGCGGCGATGTCCTTGACGTACACGTTGCTGGCCATGCTGGCAAGCGATATTATCGCGTCGAGGACGTAGTTTGCGCAGACGACTGTGTATGCGATGTGTGCGGGGAACAGGCGGTGCGAGAAGCCGTAAAAAAAGCAGACGACTACCAGCAGCAATGTGTCCGCGACCATGACGACTTTGTAGCCTAATTTGTCGATGATGCGTCCGGTAACGGGGCTGAACACGGCGCACGCGCCTGCGCTAAGGGCGAACAGCAGCGAGATGATGGCGGTGTCCGCGCCGTACTGGAGTATCATCACATAAGGGGCGAATGTCAGGAATACTTGTTTGCGCGCGCCGTAAAAGACTTCCAGCATATAGTACTTCCTGAATTTTTTTGCAAAGTACAGCCTGCGGCGATGTGTTTTTTCTGGCGCGTCTTTGATTGCCAGCGCGATTATGACGGAGGCGGTCATCAGCAGAGCGGCAATCAGGAACACGACTTTGAAGCGCGGCGCGGCGCTGCCGTTACCGAAGCCTGCGCGTGTCAGTAAAAAGAATATCATGGCGGCCATGACGTATCCCAGTATGTTGCCCGATTGTCCGATGGCGCTTGTTACGCCGAGTGCCGCGCCGCCCGTTTCTTTTTTTGCCAGGGACAGGGTTATCGTGCTTCGGAGTGGCAGGATGAGGTGTTCCCCGAAACTTGCCAGCACGATGAAGGCTACTACGTAGACTTTTCCTGTGCTGGAGATTATGAGGCCAGCTATGCCGAGCGCCATTACGAATAGTCCTATTCTGAAAATCCTGTTTTCGGACATCCGGTACATCCACGCAAGGATGAAGACTATCAAAAAGCCGGGGAGTTCGCGGAAGGATTCTACGATGCCGCGTTCAAATGGCGGAAAGCGCACTACTTCGGCAAGGTAATTTTCTGAAACGCCTCTGTACAGTCCGCACGCAACGCCCGAAAACGCAAGCACTGCCAGATACCGCGAGACTTTAGCGCCGGGCAGGTATATTTCATGCATCTTGGAAAAAAATGACGACATGCGTCATGGTATCAATTTTGACCCGTGTACGGAAGTGCAGAATGTGGGATATTTTTCGTTTTGCCATCTGATTGTGCCATTGAATGGATGGGCTTTTCATCGTTTTTCATCGTTGTTTGCTGGCGTTTCAATGTCTATAAAGGCCATAGAAACAAACACTTTCAATGCTATTTGCGATAATACAGTTCGCGGATGAGGGGTACCGGAAAACGTGAGGTTCGTTCGGGAGGCGGGAGGAGTTTTTCAACGGATTGAGATTTTGGCTTCGGTGGTTTCTGCACAAAAGCTGTGAGGACTTTATGCTTTTTGTTGTCGGTGATGATGACGACGACGGCTAAATGTTAAATGTTACCGTCCCACCGCGCCCGCTCCGAAATGCCTCATTTAGAAATGTTACCGAAAGCTATGTCCGCCCCTGTGTCAGAATACGGTTTGCCTGAGTGAGCCGCCGGAGCAAGAAGCGCAGAATAGCCTCGTTGACATTCTGTTGAAGTTCCACCGGATTATAAAGGGCATATTGAACACCTTACACGCCTGAGGTAGAGAAGCACGTTCGAGAAGCCTCTGGAAATGGCTTCTCAGTTTGTCGGAGACCTTGATATCTTTTGAGCCGATCAGCGTTTGAAACGCGATGACTCCGTCGGTATAGACCCGCTGCCTTTACGGTTCGTCGGACGCTTTTTTTCCGGTTTGAGCTTTACCGCCCTGCCGTGCCCGTAAACCGTCAGTTTCTTGACCAGTTTGTAACTTGAAACTCTGACGGCTGATTTCCGGTAATATCCGGTCAGCATGGCAAATTCATCAAGCAGAGCCCACTTTTCTTTGCCTTCTGGTAACGGGGTCTGTATTCCTTGGTTACCGCCTGTTTTTCTTTCATGTTTAACCCCATTCGGACGCCCTTATTGTAATTTGGGTAACATTTTCAATTGGAGGCGTGGGCTCTTTTCGGTAACATTTTTCATGAGGC
>JAIRSB010000053.1 GCA_031255655.1 Spirochaetaceae bacterium
GACGTAATTGTGGTAAAACTGGGAGATTAGAAAACAAGACATTACCCCAGGTGGACGCAGAAATAAGAGAGAAATAAAAAGATTAAAGAGTAAAATATGAAAAAGAGCGGAGAAATTACACGAAGGAGTTCAAGGCAGAAGCAATAACTCTTGTGGAAAAAAAAGAAAATCTGATGAGCCGGATAGCCTTGGATTTGGGCATAAATGAGAATATACTGCGACGCTGGATACAGTAGGCGCGGAAGGCGGCGTGAAGCGGCGCTTCACGTATGAAATTCTAAAGAAATGGACGAACTTTAGTTCGCGTCATCCTTGCTCAGGCAAAACGGTGGTAACGGCGTACCGGTTCACGCATGAGCATCGGAACGAATGCACCATCAGGGAGACCTGTAATTTTCGGGATGTTCGGCAGCGTCTAATACCGCTGGGCTAAGTACGGCGTATCGGGCGGCGTAAGGCCGACATGGAACTGACGGGTGTGATCCGCCGGATACAACAGCGGTATCGTTACCGGTACGGGAGTCCCCGCGTGAGTGAAGAGTTGCTACAAACACACGGCAAGCGGGTAAAACGTAAGAAAACAGCCGCTTTGATGCGAGAAAACGGACTGAACGCTTTTTTCCGGTTTGAACTTTACCGCCACGCCATGTTCGTAGACCGTCAGTTCATTGACCGGTTTATAACTTAAAACTCTGACGGCTGATTTCCTGTGATGTCCGGCCAATCGAGTGAATTCGTCAAGCATAGCCCGCTTTTCTTTCTTCGTTGCCTTATGGTGACGAGGCATGTATTCCATGGTTATCGCCTGTTTTTCTTTCATATTTAACCACATTCGGGTGCCCCCTTCGAATCCCTTTATTGTAGTTTGGGTAACATTTTCAATTTGAGACATGGGTGTTGACAAAATCCGCTTTTGTAATGTATCATAACAGCATGACAACTATTGATCTTTGGTTTTATACCGTTTTACCCCCCCCCCCCCCGTTTTCTTATGTTGTAACCTGTGATGTAAAGACAGACAAGCCTCTTTCGGAATACACAGGAACGGAGGCTGCCGTATGTTGATAATGGATTTGGCATCAAACGCGGTATTAAAAGCAATGATGAAAAAGACTGTGAAGCATTTCGGACTGCGAAACGCTCTGCACCGCTTCTACTTAGGATGTAAAACCAGCGGTTTACGAACTTCAAAACAATACTTTCAAATCGAAGTCCATTTAACCGAGCATTGTAATTTAAACTGCAAAAGCTGTAATCATTTCTCGCCGCTTGCGGACGAAATATTCCTTGACCCAGCGGCCTTTGAAAAAGACTGCGCTAGGCTTGCGAAAATAGTAAAAAGATTTTCAGTAATAAAGCTACTCGGCGGAGAGCCATTGCTCCATCCAAATCTAATCTCTTTTTTCAAAATCGCAAGGGAACATTTCAAGACAACGGTGATTCAACTGACCACGAACGGCGCGCTGTTGTTCAAACAGCCGGACGAGTTTTGGGAAGCGTGTCATAAGCATAAAATTTACATAGAAATAAGCGATTATCCTGTCAACATACACGTTGAAGAAGTGCAGGCAAAACGCTCAAAATACAATGTCTGCGTGGCTTACACAGTGTCTAAAGACACCGGTATGTGGAAGACTCCGCTTGACACGGACGGCGGACAGAATGCGGAAGCGAACTTCGCCGCGTGTGGAGCCGCTAATGCTCTCGGCTGCGTTACATTGCGTGACGGCAGAATATATATATGCCCGGCAAGCGCGCATATACAGTTTTTTAATAAATATTTCGGCAAGGATTTGCGCGTTACAGAAAACGATTACATTGACATTTACAAAGCAAAAGACAAGAACGAAATATTGGACTTCCTGCGTAAGCCAATTCCGTTCTGCCGTTACTGTAATATCAGCGCGTCGGTGGACGGCTTGGAATGGGGCGTCTCTAAGCGGGAAATAACGGAATGGGTGTGAATACCGCGCCCATCCCCCGCGGGCGCGGCGCACCTACTGCACTACCGCGACATTTACGGCGGAGCCGTCTTTGGCGTATTCGCGGGCAGCGTTTGAGTAATCAATGAACTTTTCGCCGTTCCGGTAATAAACATAACGCCAAGTACCCGGAGGAAGCGGGACGGCGAGCGTGTAAAGCCCCCGCCTAGTCTCCTTTAGTTCATACATGAACGGGTCCCAACTATTAAAATCACCGGCAACCGTAACGTACTCACCGCTGTTTTCCGAGCGATAACTGAAGACAACCCCGCCAAACGGCTCCGCTCCGTTTGGCGCCGGTTCCGGACGCGGCGGGACATGCGCTATGGAATGTTCTATACCAGTATTCGTGTTGAATTTCCTAAGCGGATTATAAGGGTCGCTTGACCAAAGACCATCAAAAACAAGCCGGTATTCAAGATTTTTAAGCGTTGGCGGAACAGTGTATACAAAAAACAAAATACCGGAATCGCGCAGTGTTTCGGGGGCATTTTTGCCGTTTTCGTCGAGATTTTGAATATCGCTTACCGGGACAAGTAGTTTCTTAAACGGGTAAATCTTGGAAAAACCCTCGTGCGAAAACGCTATCCCAACTTTTTTGTAAGAACCGCTGACCGTAAATATCACGGCGTCTTCGAAAATCTGCGGAGCCTGCGGAGTTTCTATACTTAACAACTTATCAATAAAATCGTAAGATTCTATATCCACGGCAAACAGATTACCGGCAATCAGTAGAAGGAGTGTAAAAAAACTCAGAGCTTTCATCTTAATTTAATATCGGCTGACGCTCAAAAATCTAAATATGCCTTCATTAAACGAACTTAACCAGCTTAAAGATATCTTCGGTGAAATAGCTCACGAAAACGCGACTCT
>JAIRSB010000105.1 GCA_031255655.1 Spirochaetaceae bacterium
TTTCTTTTGTAAATGTCGCTGAATATTTCGCCGGACAGAATCTTAAGCCGGGCGGACATTTAACCGTTGAGGCGTATTTTAGACTGGCAGCCCCTTATATCTTAACCGATTATAAAAAGGTCCTGTATTTTGACTGCGATATAACCTGCCGTGTTGATGTACGTGAATTGTATGAGACGGATTTGAGAGATAATCTTGTAGGCGCGGTGTCGCAGTTGAACATTTTTCAATATCAGTATAAAAATGTGCCGCCTGAGTTTAACAAACTGAATTTAAAACATCCGGAAAAATACTTTAATTCCGGAGTGCTTCTTATCAATGCGGAGCAGTTCCGGGAAACTGTAAAACTTCAAGATATGCTAAACGAAGCGCTTAGAATTCAATCGCTTTTGAATTACAAATCGGGTGATCAGGATGTATTGAATGTTGTGTGCGAAGACAGAATTTTATACCTGCCATACTGCTGGAACTACGTCATCGATTATGCGTATTACAAACTTCCGGAACATCTGAAACGGCAGCATATTGAATACAGAAAAAATCCATCAATAATACATTTTCAGCCGTGGACACATATTATTCGGACATTGTTCTCGCATTACTTTTGGGACTACGCTTCGCGCACTCCGTTTTATGCCGAAATAAAGAATCGAAAACGCAAAAATTTCAAGAAAAACATTAAAAAATATTTCCGGCATTTGATAGGGTATTTGAAATTCGGCGGAATAAAACCGATCATGCTGATACTCAAAGATGCTATCCGCAAAAATTAACAGGTGAGAACAGATGCGTATTTTGGCGCCTCGACAGGTACAAGTTTTGGCATCTATAGTATGTAACGTGAACACGATAATATTCCATTCTCGTTTAGCAGGAGCAGACGCTTGGTAAAAATAACGGTTGCCGGAACAGGCTATGTTGGGCTGGTTTCCGGCACGTGTCTTGCGGATTTTGGCAATCATGTTATTTGTGTCGATACGGATGCTAAAAAAGTTGACGGGCTCAACAAAGGCGTTATCCCTATATACGAACAGGGACTTGATGAAATTGTAGAACGAAATATCGCCGCAGGAAGATTGCAATTCACAACTGAATTCGCCGCCACTGTAAAGTATAGCGATGTCGTATTTGTAGCTGTCGGTACGCCGCCGGCGGAGGATGGAGGCGCAGATATGCGGTATGTCGAGCGTGTTATCCGCGACATCGGCAGGTGTATGGAACGCTACACAGTTATCGTCGATAAGAGCACAGTTCCTGTCGGGTCGGGCAGGCAAGTTAAGGCATGGCTGCGTGAAGAGTTGGACAAACGGAATGAGAAAATACCATTTGATATTGTGTCTAACCCTGAATTCATGCGCGAAGGGACAGCGGTATACGATTTCTTGCATCCCGACCGTGTTGTAATAGGCGCGGAAAGCGATGAAGCGCGAAAGATAATGAAAACCGTATACCGTCCGTTGTACCTCAATGAAATTCCGTGTATAGAGACCGGCCTTGAATCTGCCGAAATGATAAAATATGCCTCAAATGCATTTTTGGCTGTCAAGATAGCGTTTATCAACGAAATAGCAAATCTTTGTGAAAAAACTGGCTCCGATGTCAGGGATGTCGCGGCGGGAATAGGTTGTGATAAGCGCATCGGAAAACAGTTTTTGCAGTGCGGACCAGGTTATGGCGGTTCATGTTTTCCGAAAGACACACAGGCCATAGCGCTAACAGGCCGACGGTACGGCGCCCCTCTTTCTATCGTCGAAGCTGTTATAGCTTCAAATGAAAGGCACAAACTTAAAATGATTGAAAAAATAGAAGCTGGCATAGGAGATGAGGGGGTACGTGGAAAAACGCTGGCTATCTTGGGCTTGGCGTTTAAAAACAACACAAACGATATGCGCGAATCTCCAGCCGTCACAATTTGCGAAGGGCTTGCAAAGCGTGGAGCTTTTTTGCGCGTTTATGACCCCTCTGCCATGGAAGAAGCCGCGTGGCGGCTTTCGTCAATCAAAAATTCAGTTTATTTTGCTCATGATGAATATGATGCCGCGAATAATTCCCATGCGCTCGTTCTCCTTACGGAATGGCATTCATTTGGAAACCTTAATCTACAAAAAATATCAGAACTTCTGTCGCAGCCTTTCTTTTTCGATTTGCGAAATATGTATAAACATGAAGAAATAGAAGCTGCCGGATTTAAATACTTTTGTATAGGACGGGGGACAGACGCTTAATGTCAGCAAAACGAGTTTTAGTAACAGGCGGTTCAGGCTTTATTGGTTCGCATCTTTGCGAGCGTCTGCTTTCGGACGGCGCGGATGTTTTATGCGTTGATAATTTTTATAGCGGCGAGAAGCGTAACGTTTCCCACTTGTTATCGAACAGCAGGTTTGAAATTCTGCGACACGATATTACGCTCCCGTTATATGTTGAGGTTGACGAGATTTATCATCTTGCCTGTCCCGCTTCGCCTGTGCATTATCAGAAAGATTCTGTGCGCACTATGAAAACCTGTTTTTACGGTGCTGTAAATATGCTCGATCTGGCGCTCCGTACCGGAGCTAAGATACTGTTTTCGTCAACATCAGAGGTTTATGGTGACCCGAAAGAGCACCCGCAAAATGAAAGTTACTGGGGAAACGTGAATCCCGTAGGCATACGTTCATGCTATGACGAAGGCAAACGCGCTTCGGAAAGTCTTTTTTTTGATTATCACAGGCAGTACCGCATTCCTATTAAGGTAGCCCGGATTTTCAATACATACGGCCCGCGTATGCATCCAAACGATGGCCGTGTAGTTTCAAATTTTATTGTGCAGGCTTTAGAAAATAGAGATATAACCGTGTATGGCGATGGTTCGCAAACCCGCTCTTTTTGTTATGTTGATGATTTGGTATGTGCTCTTATCGCCCTTATGAACGATACCGGAAATGATTTTACAGGGCCTGTAAACCTTGGAAATCCGGCTGAATTTACGATAATTGAACTGGCGAAAAAGGTTATTGAAATGACGGATAGTTCTTCAGAGATAGTGTTCAAAGCTTTACCGCAGGATGACCCCTCACGTAGAAAACCGGATATAAGCCTTGCGAAATCCGCGCTAAATTGGATGCCTCGCGTCTCTTTGGACGAAGGATTGGAGAAGACGGTACAGTATTTTACTGTAGGGATAGGCGGGTAGTGGATCTGTCAGGCACAATCTACTTCGTTTTTGCTGTGTATTTCAACGGCCGCTATATTTACTCAGTGAAATTTACGCCCCCGTTCCGGTATTCCAGAGTCCTGTTCAGATACTCTTTTCGTTCTTTTTCTGATTTTCCGAATAAGTAAAAGTTTTTTTGCGGGTAACACCTAGTTTCCTAAACATTTTATGCACAGACTGCATACACACATTAAACTTTTCCGCAAACTTTCTTAAATACCAGTCTGGATGTTCCTCAAGCAAATGTAACAATTCATTTTTGCTGTAATACCGTTTGGAGTCAACTCCAAAGGCTTCGTATACTTCCTTAAATGTATGACCCGCATCTTTATATTCTATATACACGCTTTCTGAATATCTTATCGTATGCCATACCTTTTGGTATACCATATATACTCAGTATTGTAAAATAGAACTACTATACCAACGGTAATTCTCATTTCAGAAAACCAACACCTCAAAGCAACAAAATACAGAGTCACCCGTCATTGCGAGTAGCGAAGCGCTGAAGCAATCCAGTGCCACTTGCAGGACACTAGCCGACACCCGTCCGCGGCATTCGTCAGGACGCGCCTGCGGGCAGCCTTGCCTTAGCGTCCGCTGGCTGCTTGATTTTTCCTGGAAGCCAAATTATACTTTCAGCTATGAGTAATGTGACATTTACCGGCATAACAAACCGCCTCTCTTCCGGCCCGGCATATAGACATCCGTGCTTCGCCGCAGGACAACAGCGGGACACCGATGCTCGAAATTTGCCGTTAAATGCCCCCCCCCCCCCCATTCTAAAAAGCATTTTTACAAACAGCTTATACTCGTAATCCATCCGCCTTAAACCGGACAATTTTACAAGTTTCTCACAATTTACGCGCATTACGCGCCAAATTTTGGCGCATAATCAAACGCGGCAGTTTGCCGCGGATAAATTTTATGACAAGAGGAAGGAAAAGAAAATGAAAACGACAAAAGAAACGAAAAAGAGCTTCTTTTACGCTGTAGCCGCGCTTATCGCGCTGTTATTCGCAGGCTGCGATGACGTGGGAGTCGGAGGACTAGCCGCCCCGCTCCCGGCGCTCCCGCCCGACAGCCGCCCAACGGTAGAAGGGTTAGAGCTTAAAACCCTGTCCGTCTATTACTCGGACGATGAGACAAACAGTAACCTCGTCAAACTGCAAAACGGGGTGGGCGACTATTATGTGTCTGACGCGGACAACGGGCGAACCATCACCGT
>JAIRSB010000163.1 GCA_031255655.1 Spirochaetaceae bacterium
GCCGCGCCGGGTATAATTATCAAAAACAACGCAGACGCCGCTAAAAACAAAAATCTAATCATAAATCTCCTCTATAAAATATGTTCTTCATCTAAAATCGCGCGTACTCTATCCCCAGCGCGATAAATTTGTAAAGCGTTCTAAAACTTTCGTCAGGGATAGACTTGTAGTCCATAAACGCGGGCTTCTGAATAAGCGTGTCCGTAAGGATAAATAAAATAACTAGCGTCATGGTTTCATCTATCAGCGCTTTGCCGGAAGCATTTTTAATTCCCGAAAAAATCCGCCCCATTATTTTCTGATGCTTCTCGTGATGTTCACGCATATCTTCAGTCGGACAGTCCTTTCTGCCAAAATCAAAACCTCTTGTCTTTAACTTGCTGATCGCGCTTAAAAACTCCGGTCTTGAAGTCAAAAAACTTTCCAGCGCCCGTATAGCGAGGTAAAGCTGCTCCTCTGGAATGTCAGATTTTCCGACAGCCGTGCGGGCATGCCGTATCGCCTCCTCCAATTCCCCTTCAAACAGTTGGTATAGTATGTCTTGCTTGCTTTTGAAATGAGCATATAAGCCACTCTTTGAAAGCCCCGACTTTTCGGCGATCATCGACATGGACGCCGACCACGGCCCCACGGCGGCAATCACGCTCGCGGCAGCCTCGATCAGTTTTCGTCTGCCCCCCCCCCCCCCGCTGTTTTCTCGCCAGGCAGCCGCCTTTTCAAGCGCTTCCCAGTTCATCGCTTGTATTTTTTCGCTGTCAAAACCTATGCCGCGCCGGACGAAATCGTCTATTTTTTCAGTGATTTCCGCGCCCGCAGACTCAGTCTCTCCTTTTATGTACATTGCCCGCAATAAGTACGCCATCATGCAGATCGAAGCCGAAAATATGAGATGGAACAGTGATGGATATGAGTTTTCACTGTTCACACTCTTTTCTATCCGCAGCATTTTTTCGAAATCCACTCCTCTTTCCCGCATACGTTCCGAAGCGTCCGGTTTAAGTTTCTTGTTTCCGTACACTTTTATCAGCGAGAATGTGAAATACCACGGATTGTTAGCGAAAAAACCTGTGATTTCCGTGTTGATACGCAGGTAGGCTTCCAAAAGCCCATGAAAATCCGCGCCGCTTTCGGCGCGTTTCAGAGTTTCCGCAATGCAGGGGCGCAGGCAGTCGCTTACGCTGTCGAAGTACGCATCGTACATGGCCTCAAGCAGGTTTTCCTTGTTTTTGAAATGATGATAAAGCGCTGCTTTAGTTACATTAAGCGATGCCGATAATTTAGAAAGGCTTGTTGTCCGGTAAAGAGCTTCACCCCACACCTTGAACGCCGCTTGTATAATTTCCGTCTTTGTCATAATCTTCCTAATACTATAACCAATGGAATTCCGGTAGGTTACCGACCATTCGTTAAGTTAATACAAACATAACTTTCTCTAAAAATAAAGTCAAGGCAATAGGTGGAATTTCTTTCACGCGCCGCGGCGGTTCCAGTTTTCTAATAGATTTCTTTGAGGGGGATGAATATTGGCGTTTAATCAAAGCGCGGCGCGGCGGGTTTTCGCGTTGCTTCTCCTTTTCGCGCCGGCCTCTTTTTGTTTTTCATTGGGCAGCATGGAAATAAGCTCTTTGTTGCAGCAATCTGATGATGTGTTCCCCGTTTCGGGCGAAGTTGTCGACACTTCGGCCTCAGCGGGAGCGGTGCTGAATCCGCTTGCACCGGACATTGTCGTTCAGCGGGGACGCTCGCAGGCCGAGCAAGTGATGAAGGCTCTTGCGCGGGCGCACCCCAAGCGGCTGGGCGTCGCGGTTTTCAAAGACGATGACTGGGCAGTGGAGCTTCACGGCAAATGGTACTATTACGCAGACGGGCGCATTCTGCCGGAGGAACTGCGCGATAAGGCGGCTTTGTACAGTCCCCAGCCTTTCTATCAGTATTCCGAAAAAATACCAGAATGGAAGCGTCCCACGCCGCAGGAGGCGGCCTCGTATGCGCGCATGGACAGGCGGCGCAGAACCGGCAGTTCGGCAGGCAGGGCGCAGATTTTTTACGACGAGCTTTGGAGGATACATAGCAGGGCGGAGGCTTGGGAGCAGCAGAAAACCATCCGTTTCTTGGGCAAAGGAGTTGTCGTTCATCGCGCGGTACTGGAAGAGCTGGCGCTTATCGAACAGAAAATCAATGAGGCTGCCGCGAAAGATCCGGCTATACGGCAATGGATTTCCAGTTTGGAAACGATAAGTGCGTGGAACTGGCGCGATATAGCGGATACTCAAAGCCGCAGCAACCACGCCTACGGAACTGCCATCGATCTTTTGGCCGCGAATCCCAAAAAGCTGGAAACCTACTGGCTCTGGACGGCGCAGAAAAATGTCGACTGGTGGGATGTGCCTTACTCGCAAAGGCTGAATCCGCCAGATGCAGTGATAAAGGCATTCGAGGCTTACGGCTTTATTTGGGGCGGCAAATGGCTTTTTTACGACACAATGCACTTTGAATACCGTCCCGAAATTCTTTTTCTTAACGACATTCCGCTGCGCGGGGAATACTAGGCGGGGCTTAGACACGGCGCCGCGCTCCACCGCACGAGTAATCGCGAGTAATAAGGAAACTAAGTGATAGACCAAAAACTATACTGGGATAACGCGGCGGCGGTAAAAGAG
>JAIRSB010000206.1 GCA_031255655.1 Spirochaetaceae bacterium
GCCCGCTTATCACTCACTTACTAGTCCGCTTCCCGAACGATTCGCAATCACCTTTCCGATGACGCCTCTTGCGCAAGGGATTGCAGCGGAAATTGCGCAGCAATTGGAGCGGAAAGCCCGACCCCGCGCAGCGGGGATGCGCCCTTGCGTGAAAGCGTTGTTTATCAGGTCAGCCACAAAAGTTACTGTAGACGCTCATCCTGACAGAAAACTCGGACAGTCATTTTTTATGCGCCTTGGAGTTCTTTTCGTACTAAAAAGCCGATGATCTGTGCGGGAGTTTGATGCGTACTGCCAGCCTTTACGCGGATATAGGCAGAGGTAAGAGCGTCATCGCATGAAATACATTTATATGCCGATCACTGATAAAGTTATACAAGATTTCAATCGCGTTGGCGTTTGCATCGAAACCGATATTTATTGCCTCTCCCGCAACCGGGTGGTCAAAGATATTGTGTGCAAAAACACACCGAATATCAGTTTCAGTAACGCCGTGTCTAAAAGCCGCCTGATTAAACTCGATACCAATGTCCACGCTCTCAGTATACGGGAAAAAGACGGCTTGCAGATAGGCAGCCGCGGGGCAAGCAGGCGAGTCGGCTTTGCAGGCGGCCACTCGTAAAACTTGCTCACAAGCCAGCTTGCCCGCTATAATAGAGCGGCAGCCCGCCAAACAGCCGCCCGCTCATCACCCCATCAAAACAGACGAAAAAAAAGATTGCGTCATAATAAATCTGGTGATATTCTAGAATCTAGCGGGGGATTTTAGAGGAAGCGAGAAATGCCGTGGACAACATCGCTTAACGTTCATAAATACCCTTTCAAAAACAATAGATTTGAATGTATGCATTCTAATTTTGGATTATGCGGGCATGTTTTTCGCGTAATCCGAATAAAACTATTTTTTAAGCATTGAGCGGGCTTGACGCTTGCCGGTGTAAAATGGAGTTTTTATGTCTTGTAGTTGTGAAAGTAATTGCGCTGACTGCGCAGGTTACGCGGAAGAAGCAAAAGATATCGCAGGCAAAATCGGTAAAGAGCCGGAGTACGCGATCCCTTTGCTTCAAGAGATTCAAAGGCGGCATTCGTACATCCCCAAAGATTTGGTGGAGGCGGTTTCGGCGGAGACGGGGATTCCCGTTTCCAATCTGTTCGGTGTTGCGACTTTTTATTCGCAGTTCAGGTTCAAGCCGCAGGGCAAACACCTGATTCGTGTATGCCACGGGACGGCGTGCCATGTCGCCGGTTCGGACATCATTTCGGCGGTCATCGCGCAGGAATTGGGCATAGAAGAGGGCGATACAACGCCAGACATGCTTTTTTCGTTTGAAAAAGTGGCGTGTCTTGGATGCTGCGCCCTCGCGCCGGTTGTCATGATAGATGACAAAATCTACGCGAAGCTCACCAGTTCAAAGATTAAGTCAGTCATGAAGGAGTACAAAGATGGCAAAGCCTAAGATTTTAGTAGGGCTCGGCTCTTGCGGAATAGCCGCGGGCGCTCAGGCGGTATACGATTATCTGAAAGATAAGGTTCCCGCTGGCGCGGCGGATGTCGATATCACCTCCTGTATCGGGATGTGCTGGGCAGAACCGCTTGTCGAAGTTGTCGAGGATTCGGGGCGGACGATGTTCGGTTATGTTGACGTCGAGTTTGCAGACCGGATATTGCAGGGTTTGCGGGACGGCAAGTTGCCGGACGAGAAGCGGGTGCGCGAATCGGAGGATGGCAAAGACTATCTTAGCAAGCAGGTTAAGGTAGTCCTCCGCAACTGCGGCGTGATTAACCCGGAAAAGATTGAAGATTACATCGCGGCAGGCGGTTACGAGGCGCTTCGCAAGTGTCTTAACGAGTACAGCCCTCAGCAGGTTATCGACATCGTCAAGGAATCGGGTCTTGCGGGGCGCGGCGGGGCGTTCTTCCCCACAGCGACCAAATGGGGGCTCTTCGCGGCGAATCCTGCGCCGTCCGGCGGGCACAAATACATGGTTTGCAACGCGGACGAGGGAGACCCGGGCGCGTTCATGGACAGGGCTACGATTGAAGGCGATCCGCACGGCTTGCTGGAAGGTATGCTGATAGCCTCCTACGCGACCGGAGCCGACCGGGGTTACATCTACTGCCGCGCCGAATATCCGCTTGCCATTAAGCGGCTCAAAATAGCCATCGGCGAGGCGGAAAAACAAGGCTTCCTTGGCGATAACATTATGGGGAAAGGCTTCAACTTTCACTTGAAAATAAAGGAAGGTGCGGGCGCGTTTGTCTGCGGCGAAGAGACGGCGCTGATGGCCTCGATAATGGGGCGGCGCGGTATGCCGACGCTGAAGCCGCCTTTTCCGGCGGTTTCCGGCCTGTTCGGGTGTCCGACCAACATCAACAATGTCGAAACATTTGAAAACGTGGCGTACATCATAAGCCGCGGCGCGAAAGAGTTCAATAAATATGAGTCCAATGGCACGATAGGCACGAAGGTTTTCGCGCTTGCCGGAAAGGTAAAACGGGCGGGGCTCGTCGAGATTCCGGTCGGCATGACGATACGCGAGCTTGTCGAGCATATCGGCGGCGGTTCTTCCACAGGGCTTTCTCTAAAGGCTGTACAGATGGGCGGGCCGTCCGGCGGCTGTATTCCGGCGCGGCTCTTTGACACGACGATTGACGTAAAATCCGTTACCGGTACGGGCGCCATCATGGGTTCGGGCGGCTTCATAGTTATGGACGAGCAGACCTGCATGGTTGACGTTGCTAAATACTTCCTTACTTTCGTACAGAGCGAAAGCTGCGGCAAATGCACGTTCTGCCGTATCGGAACCAAGCGAATGCTGGAAATCCTAAACCGCATCACGGCGGGGGAGGGTGTAGAAAGCGACCTTCAGCAGTTACAGGAACTGGCGGCGGCGATAAAGAAATCATCGCTCTGCGCTCTGGGCCAGACCGCGCCCAATCCGGTACTGACCACGATGAAATACTTCCCGGAAGAGTACGAGGAACACATCAAGCTGAAAAAATGCCGCGCAAAGGTATGCAAACCTCTGATAAAATACGGCATTATCGCGGATAAGTGTACGGGCTGCGGTATGTGCGCGAAAAATTGCCCTGTGAAGGCGATTTCCGGTGAAAAGAAAAAGGCGCACAACATAGACGCGGCCAAGTGTACGCGCTGCGGTCTTTGCAAAGACACCTGCAAGTTTGCGGCTGTAGAAGTCAGTTGAATTTTTAAGGAATAAATTATGTCTACGGTAAATATTACGATTAATGATAAACCGTTTCAATTTGAGGCGGGAACGACTATTTTGGACGCGGCGAGCGCGGCGGGTTTCGAGATTCCTACATTCTGCCATGCGCCGAACCTGAAGCCATTCACAAGCTGCTTCATTTGTGCGGTAAAAGTTGAGCCGGGTCGCGGCAACCTTGTGCCAGCCTGCGCGACGAGAATCGCAGAAGGGCAGAAAATCACCGTGTCCGGGCCGGAAGTGGACGCTTCGCGCCGGACGTGCCTTAACCTTTTGGTCTCCGACCATTGCGGCGACTGCTTGCCGCCCTGTCAGACGGCCTGCCCGTCCTCCATCGACATCAAGGGTTTTCTAGCCCTCGTCCGCGAAGGGAAGGAAGCGGAGGCCGCGAAGCTAATCCGCGAGAAAATGCCTTTCCCCGGAACGCTTGGCCGCATCTGTCCGCGCCCCTGCGAAACAGAGTGCCGCCGGAACCGCGTGGAAGGGCCGCTGGCTATCTGCAACACGAAGCGTTACATCGCCGATACGGAACTTGCCGCTAAAAAAAGTCCGCAGCTTCCCGCTCCCGCCGCATCCACCGGTAAAAAGGTGGCGGTCATCGGCGCGGGGCCTTCCGGCATGACAGCCGCGTACTTCCTGCGCCTTGCCGGACACGCGGTTACCGTGTTCGAGAAGCACAAAGTGTCCGGCGGAATGTTGCGCTACGGCATCCCATACTTCCGCCTGCCGGATGAGACGCTGAAAACAGAATTCGGCGCGGTCGAGGGCTTGGGCATTGAGGTAAAGTATGGGGTAGAGATAGGCAGGGACATTCCGGCGAAAAAGCTGGAAGCGGACTATGACGCGCTCATCATGGCGATAGG
>JAIRSB010000034.1 GCA_031255655.1 Spirochaetaceae bacterium
AACAAGACGATAAAGCTGGAACTTTCCAAAACGTCTGGCAACGCAGGTCTGTTCAACTCGCTTGCTCCTGGCGCGAAAATCGAAGACTTGAACGTGGTTGTCAGCACGGAGGATGGTAAAAGTTTGCAGATGGACGGCGATAGCCATTTCGGCGGGGTTTTGGGAGTCGTTAATATGAATGGGGCGTGCACATTAAGCAACATATCGGTCAGCGGTGTGTTAAAATACGGCAAGCCAACGAGGGGCAACTATCTGATTGTAGGCGGGCTTATCGGCGAAATTGAATCAGTGGATAGCAATTACGCACGAACCACCATTGAAAACTGCTATTCCGACATCACCATCGAAGCGGACCTAGAAAATTGGAAAGGTAACGACCTTTACGCTTTTGGCGGGCTAATTGGGAAAGTGGCGCCTTTTGGCAACGGCAACAAAACCATTGTCAAGAACAGCTATTCAACCGGCTCAATAGACGTGAGCGCTGCGAATGATATTTATCTTGTCGCGGGAGGGTTAATAGGTGACATCGCTTTGAAAGATTTGCAGACGAAAAATATAAACTTTGAAATAACGAATTGCTATTCGGCTGTCTCTGTCAAAGTGCAAAAAACTATTAGCGGAACACCCAACAAAGATTCTGCGGCGGGCGGCCTAATCGGCAGGATAAGCGTAAGCAGCACGGGTAATAAGGTTGAAAACTGCGTGGTTCTTAACCCCCACGTTTTGACCATAGCGAGCGCCGCTACTAACGGAAACGATCCGCATGTATGGAACAACCGTATGGTTGGCAGGTTAGCAACTTCCAACGCCGGAACATTGAATAACTACGCGCTTTCAGGCATTCTCACCGGAACAACCAGCACGGGAACCTCGAACACCGGGCAAGGCGCGGAAGAGGATACTAATATCACTACCAAAGACGCCGCTTGGTTCTCGAACAAGGATAACTGGATAGGTTTGGGATTTGATACCGGCAATTGGGATTTTACCGGACTGAAAATCACGAATGACGCGGAAACTAGCGTATACCCCAAATTGAAAAAAGTAAGTTCTAATTAAAATTACACAACATGTTGCAGCAGCAGCGCGCCACAGGCGTGCTGCTGCTTAGGGGGTTTGAGCCGCAAGCGTTTCACGCTTGCGGCTTAAATCCCAGTTTTTTTTGGTTACGCGGCGAGGGGCTTGTCCGCGCGGCTTTCCTGTTTCTAAAACTAATCCAGTATGGTAATTTCAACGCGGCGGTTAAGTCTGCGCCCCGCGTCCGTGCTGTTGTCGCCGACTGGTTTTTCACCGCCCCAGCCTTTGTAAATGAAGCGTCCCGCGGGTATTCCGCGTGAGGAAAGTTCGTCGACTATGCGCTTTGCCCGCTCAACGGATAAACGCTTTTCGGATTCCGGCCTGCCTGTCGCGGCGGTGTGCCCTTCAACCAAAAATGTCCGGCCTTCTATTCCGGCAAGAGAGGCGGCTATTCGGTCGAGCCGCGCCGCTTCGTTTGGCAGCAGTTCGGAGGAGTCGCTGACGAACTGAATGTCGCGAATTGAAAGGCGCAGTCCCGTGTCAACGGGTTCAAACTCGACGCCGTTCGCGGTTTCCATCTCTTTTTTGATCTTGTTGCTGTCAATCGGTGTTATGCTTTGCGCAAAGCAAAGGGTGAATCCCCTGAAACGTACTGTTTTCCCGTCGTTCCATGAAAATGTTTCATCAAGGTTGTCGCGGGAAAGCAGCATTATGCCGTTTTCTACCGCTATAAGTATCGTAACATCATGTTTTCCTGTCAATTTACTTAAACGCCCGTTTCCGCTGGAATCTGTACTGTCCGCCGTGTATTCCGCGCCGGTAAAATCCGTATCGGATTTGTAGCTTGCCTCAATCCGGTGGACGGGGATGCCTTTATAGTCTTCTATGCCTTTGTATTCGTAAACGGCAGTGAATGGAACTATCAGCGTTTTTCCTTCGTTAAGCGGGTCTACGGCGCGTTGTCCGGAGGCTTTCCATGTAAAGCCTTTCGTTATGGAGGGCTGCGTATAGTACGGAAAATTACGAAGCGCCGGAAAGCCTTTATCGTCCTCGATGCGCATTCCGCCTTGCGCGTTTAACGCGAAATTGACGGGCACAACGGCGTTCACCGGACGGGCGTTCTGTCTCATGTCGCGGAGTGTCTCTTCCATCACTATGAAGTTCCCTTTATATCGCGTGGAACCGTCGCTGTCTGTGCCGGACGGGTTGATGGCAGCCCGCACTTCGCGGTATACGTGCCCTATATACTTCCCGTTGTCGTAGCGTGAAAAATCGGAGCGTTCCACCATCGTGTACGGTTCATTAGTCCGTGTCCCTATGTTTAACGCCGCGCTTGTAATGGCGGATGCAAAAAAAACAAGCGTGCATAACAATCCATCTTTTAAAATGCGTTTACGAGCCATAATCACAAAATCTCCATTTATGCGGCTTACGCGGCTGCTCCAAAACAATCATGTTTTGAACGGGCTGCTATATAATTATCGGAAGAATATGTCTTTTATAGGCGATAAGCGGCGGCGTCTTCAGCAATTCTCATTTTGGAAAAACAACACCTTAAAGCAACAAAATACAGACGAAATATGTATGAAATAGTAGACAATACTTAAGATAAAATCGATTACATCGTTATTTTCGAGCTTTCTTCATGTGAAAAATTTCTAAAATGAGAATTGCTCGCGGCGTCTTGCAATCAGCTTGCGCTTAATTTACAATATGGCTAGAGTTAAGGGATATTTTACCCTTTAAGGCGAATTGTCCGAAGTTTTTGACGCGCGGGCAAGTTTGGCGGTATTTACGTTATCTGGATAACGGTGGATGAGAAGAACCTTTGTTTTTGTTAATCAAAAGGGCGGAGTTGGAAAGACGACATCCGCGGTTAATATCGGAGCATATCTTGCGGAGGCCGGCAAGAGGGTTTTACTTGTGGATTTTGATTCGCAGGCGAATCTTTCGAGCGGGCTCGGCGTTAAATCCGAAAAAAAGGGTATCTATGAAGTGCTTGCCGGTAAGATTTCCGCGGAGCAGGCTGTACAAAGAACGATGTGCCAGCGGCTTTTTGTAATCCCTGCCAGCATGGATCTTTCAGGCGCGACAGTGGAGCTTATCAACGAAAAGCATTATGACCAGTTCCTTAAAAACGCGCTTTCCCCATTGTTAAACCAATATGATTTTATAATGATTGACTGTCCTCCGTCGCTGGGTGTGCTGACGCTTAACGGACTTGCTGCGGCTAACGGTGTTCTTATCCCGATGCAGTGCGAGTATTTTGCGCTTGAGGGGTTGAGCATGTTGCTGCAAACGATAAAGCGTATACAGAAGAGTCTCAATCCCTCCCTCACGATAGACGGTATTTTTTTCACGATGTATGACCAGCGCACTCGTCTTGCCCAGCAGGTGGTAAAGCATGTCAGCGCGTATTTCAAAGATAGAGTGTTCTCAACGATTATTCCGCGCAATGTTCGTTTGTCCGAAGCGCCTTCGCACGGATTGCCGGTTTCTAAGTATGACGAATCGTGCAGCGGGGCTTTGGCGTACAAACGTCTGGCACGGGAACTGCTGCTCAATACAGAAGGCGCGTATGGCGGGGATTAAGTTTGGGCTTGGCGGCGGGATAGATTCGCTGTTGCCGGTGGGTGTTGACGACGGCGTTGACCGCATGACTGGCAGAAGCGGCGATGTGATGCTGCCGCTTGATAAAATCTCCGCTAATCCTGACCAGCCGCGCAAGAATTTTGACGAAGCCGCACTGAAAGAATTGGCCGCCTCCATCAAACAGCACGGTGTAATACAGCCCATAATCGTTGAGGAAGAGGACGACGGCTCGTACACGATTATCACCGGTGAGCGCAGAAGCCGCGCCGCGCGTATGGCGGGGCTTTCCGAGATTCCGGCTATTATCCGCAAGTTTAGCGATGAACAGCGTATCGCTGTGGCTCTTGTCGAAAACATCCAGCGGGCCGATCTTAACCCGATAGAAGAAGCCGCCGCGTATAAACAGCTTATGGAAACGGCAAAACTTTCACAGGATCAGGCGGCGGCGCGTCTGGGTAAAAACCGTTCCACGCTGGCAAATGCGCTGCGGCTGTTGAAACTGCCGCCGGCAATGCAGGAAGCCTTAAAAACAGGCGAAATAAGCGCCGGACACGCCCGCGCGCTTCTATCTTTGGATTCGGAGAATGCGCGGGAAATATTGTTTTCTGATATTTTGAAAGAGGGCTTTTCCGTGCGTGAAGCGGAAAGGCGGGCGGCGGAAGCGGTTTTTCTGCCGGAAACTATCCCTGCCACCGCACCGGAAGGTGTCCGTTCACGCGACGTTGTGAAAAAAGACGAAGCGGAGATTGCCGCCATAGAGCAAAAATTTATAGAAATGCTTGGAACCAAAGTTTCAATCGACGGCTCTCTCAGCAAAGGCTGTATACGCATTGAATATTTTAACGAAGAAGATTTGGAAAGGATTTACGACATTATTGTAAAATAATCCCCCCCCCCCCCCACTGTATCCCATCAGTTTGTCTCCTTTTCTGTAGTCAAATAACCGGTAGAAAGCAGGTAGAAATAGACGGAACTTTTATAGTAAAATAAAGCGTAATGATTCACGTATACAGCGGAGACGGAAAAGGAAAAACTACAGCGGCATTAGGCTTGGCCGTACGCGCCGCGGGGCGCGGGAAAAAAGTGGTGTTCGCCCAATTCATAAAGAGTATGCCTTCCGGCGAGTTGATACCGCTTGCCAAACTGGGAATTACGGTTATACGCTCCGAACTCAAATTGGGCTTCACTTTCATGATGGACGAGGCGGAGAAAGTTCTTTGCCGCAGGGAACAACAACGCATTTTGACCGCCGCCGCCGGACTTTCAAAAGACGCGGATTTGATTGTGCTTGACGAATCGCTTGACGCGGTTAAGGCCGGTGTACTGGACGAGGGTGAACTGCGTTACTTCATACAATCGTTTGCGCTGGACTGTGAATTGGTGTTGACAGGCCGTCCCGTACCGGAATGGCTTGCGGAGGCCGCGGACTACTACTCGCAGATAAAAAAAATAAAACATCCGTTTGATAGGGGCATCAAAGCCCGCGACGGAATAGAGAGATAAAACGGTGATAACATTGATAACGGGCGGGATAAAATCCGGCAAATCAAAACGCGCTCTGGATCTGGCGGCGCTCTGGAATTCGGGCGGACGGCAGCCTGCCATCCGCGCTTCGTTCATAGCGACGGCGGAAGCTCTGGATGACGAAATGAAAATCCGTATCGAGAAGCACAAAGCTGAACGAGCGGGGCGCGGTTTTGACACGATTGAGGAGCCGTTTGATTTAGCCGCCGCCTTATCGCGGAGCGGCAGTCATGTCATCGTGGACTGTCTTACCATGTGGGTGAATAACATGATGTATCACAAGCGGGAAGCGGATTTTGAGGACGCGCTCGGCGCGTTTATTTCGGAACTGCGCGGCAAACAGGAAGCCGTCATCGTAAGCAACGAAACCGGACTTGGCAACATTCCGGCGGATGAGCTTACGCGCCGCTATAACCTGATGCTTGCCGCTGCCGCGCGACGGACGGCGGAAGCCGCGGATCATGTCGAATTCATGGTTGCCGGTCTGCCGCTTACCGTGAAATAGCCGCCCCATTCCCCAAAAAACAAAATCAATATGACAAACGCATATTTTCTTTAAATTTTTTAGTCTAATTCAAGCATATTCGTTATTTTCGCGCATATTAAAGTATGCAGCGTTTGTCTTTAAGAAAAGTATTTTTTATCCTGTTCGCTGCGGCGCATTTTGTTTTGAAAGCGGAAGCGGCGCAGACGGAAACAGGCAGCGATAAACTTTTCGGTTTTAGTATACTTGAAAGCGGTTCATGGGTAGAAAACGGAGATTTTAACAACCGTTTAGACCTGCGCCTGTACGCGCCTTTTGGACTTTCGCTTCGTGGACAGCTTAACAGCAAGTATCCTGCGCCTCCGTGGGATGACTTCGACGAGGGAATAAACGCACCGGGCGCGGCATTGTACCACAAAGGCACGGGATCAAGACTCATTTACGGGCGTGTCGAGACGCGGGGCTTGCTCAATCGCGCCCGCAATATGTGGGCGCGTTCCGCGCCGTGGTTCGAATCGCACATCATATCTAACGCCGACCTCAGAACATCCGCTGGAGACATGGAAACGGCTGTCTTTTACATGGATCTATTGACGCCGGCAATAGGCCCTTTTAACGCCTATTTTTCGGCGCAGTCCGATAAAAAAATAAACACGGTTTTTACAGGCGGCGCAGGGGCGCGGTTGCCGTTCAATTCCATGTTCAGATTCGAAGCCGCGTCCGCTGAAAGAATGCTTGACGAGCGAAAAACGGATGCTTGGTTCTCCGATAACCCCTATATTCCGGCGCGAAAACTGAAGTTTTACGCTCTTAGCACGGTTTTTTCCAGTCCATATTTTTGTTTTTCAGGGGATTTCGCTCATTCCGAAGTGTTTGCATGGGGCATGGATATTTACGCCAACGCCGCGCTGCGTTTCGGGGCAGGCCCGTGGCGTTTATCGCTTGCCGCGGACGGCGCGGGGGCGCGGTTTTCAGGCGCCGACGGCTCAATTCCCGGCGCGGGTTTCAGAAGTGCCGCCAAATTTGAGTGGGAAGGCCGCCGCAATATGCTGTTTCGCGCCTCCTCCACGCTGCGTTCCGCCTCGTGGCAATCGCCGTTTGACCGAAGTGCGTCGAGCCTGTACTTTCGTTTTCCGGTGGATAAAAGCAACCCGTTCCGCGTAAATCGTGTAACGTTCGCGATGGAACGGGACGCCCGCGATTGGGAACGGATAACGGACGAACTGTCATTAGGCGCGGTATTCAGCGCCGGTCCTTTTCGCCCTCAGTTCGACATGAGGCTCGATCAGCATACCGCTTCCAGTGTGGGCGGCACTATCTATCCCTACCCGGACTATACCGTAAAACATGAATTCGATTCGTTAAAGTTTTCCGGCGGCGTATCCTGCGCGGTTTTCTTTGTATCGCTGAAAGGCACGGTTTCGTACTATCTTTCCGGTAAAAATGAGCCGCTGATTTCAAGCTCGCTCAGTGCGTCTGTCAGCGGTAAAGCGGGGCGGATAGGGATAAAACTAAGCGATGACGGTAAGAACGGCAAACCAACCTATGCCGTCTCATGGCGGTTTCAAAAATCGTTTTGAGCTGTCCGCTTCGCGCCTGCTGTCCAACCTGCCGAAAACTCCGCGTTTTCGAGGCTTACGAATCGAGCGCGGAAGTCAACTCTTGCCGTAAAACATCCTGTCCTATACGGGCAATCGTTTTCCCCAAGCGCTCTCCCGCCTTCCCATGCGCCTCATAAAAACGGATGACGGCATCCGCCGCTTTGAAAACGTTTTCTCTATCGAATAGAAGCGGCAAAACGCGGACGGCGGTCTTTATCTCGTTACCGAACATTCCGCCGAACACCAGTAAATAGCCGTTTTTCCCCTGCCACGCGTCCTCTGGGCAGCTTTTTATGCACTTCCCGCAGTAATTGCAGGCTTTTTTATCAAGCTCAACGGCTTTTTCATCGGATTCTCCCGTTATTTTTATTGCAGCGTGCGGACAGACGGCCTCACAGACCCCGCAAAACGAACAGGAATCCCCTCGCCATTCGGGGAGGACGCAGCCTTTAATCCCCAAATCGTTTTCTTCGGCTTTAAGACAGTTATTCACGCATCCGGTTATCCCGATTTTGAATTTATGCGGCAACTCCCTGCCAAAGTAGCGTTTATCCAGTTCGACAGCAAGTCCGCTCGTTTCGATGGCCGCTGAAGGACATACGGCGTTCCCTTGGCAGGCGGTTACCGTGCGCACCCGCGCCCCGCATACCCCTACCGGAATACCCGCTTCTGTCAGTTCTTGCCGCGCTTTCTCGACATCTTTTATGTTGACGAAGGGTATCTCCACGCCTTGACGCGATGTAAGATGCACATAAGACTTTCCGTATTTAGCGGCGGCGGCGGCGATTTTTTCAAGCTGCCCGCTGCTGAGTTGGCCGCCGATTACTTTTAGCCGCGCCGAAAAACACTCTTTCTGCACTTGCCGCATGAAGCCGCCTTTTTTTAGCGCCGCGTAATCAATGCTGTTTTCTTCTGTCATAATTTCTCCTGATCAAGTTTTTTACAAAGTTTAATTTCGATGAATTATAGTACTTCTATTAAGAAAAGATAAAAGATTTAGGCGCAATGACGAATGACTTGTCTGTACCATACCTGCTAAAACGACAAAACGCGGCGCGTTTTGCGACTAAACCATATTTCAAAGAAAATCGCTATGTTTTATAGGATATATGGCGCGAAACGCCGCGTCAAGTGGGCGCATTGGGCTACGTTAAATCTAACCCGCATTGCATCATGAAAAATGTTGCCGAAAAGCAATGCTTGAACATTATAAAAATGTAATTGAAATCAACATACTTCCGGTATAACTGTAGGATATAGTGTTTTAGCATAAGGAATATCAACAGCAAAATACTGATAAATCGCGGCGGGCACATCTTCACAAGTTGGAATTATGTCAATTAAAGCGCGTTTCATATTGGCCCATGATTTTTCAATCGGGTTATAGTC
>JAIRSB010000083.1 GCA_031255655.1 Spirochaetaceae bacterium
TTAGAAATGAAGTCCGCAAGTTCGTCCAGCAGGCGTTGTTTGTTGAACGGCGACTGAACCGTGCCGAAAATCCCGCGCATGAGACAGAAAAACCGCGCGTCCGGCATGGTAATGAGGGAGGCTTTCCATTGCTCAATGGCGCGAAACGCGGAATCCGATAGTCTCATTGCCGATATTTATAATACAAAACACCTGCTTATTGAAGGGGTGACCGTTTCGTTTTTAACCACGGATGTCGCGTATCACACGCTTTCTGCGGCAAACAACGAAGCAGCGAAGCCGACAGCCGCCATGGCCACAGCGTATTTTTACCCTTGACATTTCGCTGACAGCTTGGCAGAATATTCCGTATGAAAATCATAAATACTGTGAAAACAGCACCCAAATTATCAATATTTACCCCCCCCCCCCCCATCGAGAATTCACGGGGATTACCTTCGCTTAAATAAGTCACCAATTTCTTTTGTTTTTATAAACTTCTCCGGTTTTCTATGCCGGCCAATCTATACACTATCCGGTCTACAAATCCTAGCGAAATGGGGCATTTTTTACGCTTTCGCGTTGTTGAGTGCCGCCGTTTTCAGCGTATTTTTGCGATGCGGACGCGTTTTTTGCGGGAAAACACGCGGCGGCGGGATGTTTTTTCACACTGAAATTACGCCCTTCTGCCATGACGGGCAGCCGTGCGTCGGGCATAGGGTGTTGGGAGCTTCTCTTTTACCTCAGAGAAAAGGAGGCTGCATGAAATAGATTTGCTTAAAAGTTTTACAGCTGGCCCCATTTGGGGAAACGGACATTCAGTATGCGGAATCATCGCGTATACATCGTGTTAAAAAAGTTATGCGTCATTAAAAAAATGAAATCTAAACGCATAACAAAAACTTATGGCCATAAGTTAAAGGAGTTACTATGGCAAAGAAATGTTTATTGATTTTGGCTCTCGCGGGTACGTTTGCGGGAGGAGTTTTCGCACAGGATGAGGATGCGTCCGCGCAGTCAAAGTGGTATAACAGCTACGCGCCGGGAATAGCGGGGTCGAAGTTCCTCATAAACGCGGGGATAGGCTACCACATGTTTCACTCGAGAAACATGGAGATTCCGCCCCTCTCGGCGAGTGTTGAGTATGCACTGCCCAAAATCCCGCTGTCTGTCGGCGGGTATTTCGGCTTTGCCACCAATAAGGATGATGATGGCCATAGTGTTGATAAAGAGCTGAGACTGGGTTTCGGCGCAAAGGCGAGTTACCATTTCAACTTTGTGAAAAACTTTGACCCTTATATAAGCATCGTATTGGGCTGGTTGATTGATAAAGAAACGCATACATATACCTTCTGGGATAAAGAGTATACTGATGAATACGACGACAGTGAGCTTTTATTCGGGTTCAATTTGGGTGCACGGTATTTCTTTACCAACAATATCGGCGCGTATTTGGAGCTCGGAAGCAACTCGATATCGGTCGCAAGCATCGGTTTGGCAGTGAAGTTCTAACAAGCCGCAGCCCTTGGGGGTTCCTGCGCGGGACGTTTTCTTACGTCCTTGCGCTTTATAAAAAAACAGAGCATTCCTCCTTCCTGTTTTTTCGCAAGACGCGCGGGGCGCGTCTTGCGTTTTTTTGCCCCTGTCATCCGTGTCGCGTATCACACGCTTCCTGCGGCAAACCTGAAGAGCCTCACGGTGGCAACTCAACTTTATGGATTGGCTCACGCAATACTGAACACCCTGGTCGGAATGGAATGTCAAACCCTCCCGCGCCTGCTGTATCCAGCGTCGCAGCATATTCTCATTTATGCCCAAATCCAAGGCTACCCGGCTTACTGGTCTTTCTTTTTTTTCCGCAAGAGCTATTGCTTCGGCCTTGAACTCCTTGGTGTAATTTCTCCGTTAAATCAGGATGGTTTATTTGTGCCTGTGCTCAGGCTGCTGAATTTTTTTTCAGCGTGGGATAACGGTTTTTAACGCCCATGTAAGGTTAAGCTCGCTGTTTTTAGCTGTTGTTGTTTAGAAACCGAAGTTTTCACTAAACAACTCTGATACCAAAAATCGAATTGTTTGTAAATGGTATTCGTATGCCTTCACAAAGAAAATCCGTTTCACTATACTGCTTTCTGATACTAAAATGCGCGGAGGCTCTTTTGTGGGAATTGTATGACGAATTGATAGCGGCTGTACCGGCGGAAATCCGCGTGGCAGAGGCTATAACGGGCAAATACTGGACGTTTGTTCGCACTGAAGACGGCGGCGCGGGGCTTGCCATGACGCTGGACAAGCCGACGCGGCCGCGTACATTGACAAAAAACATGACTGGCATGAGTTTGCGCGAGCTTGCCACCTTCTCGAAATCATGGAATTTTGAGGAGGCGGCGTTGGGTCTTGCCGCGATAAACGCATGGTGGAACGCGCCGGAGCGAAAAGCGGCGTCTTTATCGCTCGACATAGGGGATGATGATTCGTTTAGCTTTTGGCGGAAGCGGGTTTCAGGCAAAAAAGTCGCCGTAATCGGGCATTTCCCATATCTTGAAAATAAAATCGGGGATATTTGCGATCTTTCTATTCTGGAAAAACGTCCGGTAGAAAATGATTTTCCTGATTCCGCCTGCGAATATTTGCTGCCGGAGCAGGACTATGTTTTTGCGACAGGTGTAACGCTTATTAACAAGACTTTGCCGCGTCTTTTGGAACTTTCCCGTCACTGCGGGATAATCCTTGCCGGTCCCAGCGTCCCGCTTGCCCCGCCTTTGTTTCGGCGCGGCGTAATAGATTTGCAGGGCTTTGTCATAACGGACGCGGCAAAATGCGCCGCCGCCGTTTTGGGTGAAGACCACAGCGGTATATTCGGCACAGGCAGGCGCGTGAGTTTGACGAAAGAAATGTTAGAATGAGCGCCCCGCGCGATTGTGCGCCGTCATTGCCGTAGGCTGAACACGACAGGAATCAGCAGCCTTGTGCTGACAGGCGGAGCGCGGAACGGGGCGGCTGATTTTATGGCAGCCATCGCGGCTTCGTCCAGCATTTCGGCGCCAGCGCTTTTTTTAATGGAAACGCCGCTTACACTTCCGTCAATATTCAACGTGAATAAGACTTCCACAATTCCGTCCACACCCGTGCGCCT
>JAIRSB010000228.1 GCA_031255655.1 Spirochaetaceae bacterium
AGGCGCGAAAAATCTTCGATAGTTAGATTTTCGGCACGTTCCGACTGCGGAATCCCAGCGGTTTTTAGCATGGCGGCGCAAAGCTCTTCCGCGTGTAAGTTCTTGTGCCGTGTTTTCAAGAAGGCAATAAGGTTGTTTTTGATCGTCTTGCGGCGTGATGTGAAAAGCGCACGTACCATACGGTAAAAAAGTGGAGAATATGTTTCACGGGCATTATCTTTCACTTCAAGACAGATACATTCCGAATCGACATTGGGAACAGGATAAAAGCAGTCTTTTTTCAAAAAGGCTATAGAGCGAGCCTTGTAAACAGATGAACAAAGAACGGAAAATGATGAATAATCAGGCGATGAAGGCGGCGCGATAATACGCCGCGCGACTTCATGCTGAAGCGTCAAAGCCATACGTCTAAAAAACACGCCACTTTCAGTGAAGCCTCCTATGATGCGTGCCGCAATATTGTAAGGCAGGTTGCCTAACAAAAATTCCGCCCTACCCTCCCCTTTCCATGTTTCCAATACGTCGCCTTCCACAAGAGAAAAATTTTCAAAATGTGAAAATAATTCTGTCAAAACCGAACATAAGCCTCTATCGATTTCAAAGGCTTTTACCCTTGCGCCTCGTCCGAGTAACTCAGCTGTCATGGCGCCTAGTCCAGCCCCGATTTCCCAAACTTCAGCGCATTGCGGCAATTCTAAAGCGGCTATAAGTTTATCGCGAATGTGCCGCCGTATCAAAAAATTTTGGCCGAATCTCTTTTGTGCCGCAAGTCCACGTTCTTCCAGAAGGGTATTTATGGCTGCTGGTGAATCATAGTTAGGTAAATTTTTCAAGATGCATCCTCTTTTTATGTATTATTTTGCATACAAAAATCAACACAATTGGCAGAATTATAGAAATTGTTACGCTAAATGAGACATTAGGAAGTAAAAGCGGCGGAAAATATCCGGCGATTGTTACGATTTTTTCGAGGGTCGAGTATATTATTTCTAAGATTTTTCCTATAAAAGCAGCCAGGCCAGGGATGACAAAACATACGGGAATATACGCCATTGAACCTATCATGAATACGGTCGTGAGCGGGACCATGATAAGCCCCGCGATTATGCCGACGAACTGTAGCAACCCGAAAAATAGGGTACAGACTGACGCCGTAGCCAAAAAAGCTCCAATAGAGGCGGAAAGCGGTGAGGCTAGAAATTCCGGCACATAACCTCGCAACAAGCGCGCCGTCCCCTGCCCTAGACTTAAAATACCAGCAAGAGCTAGGTATGACAAAATAAATGATATACTGTCTCCGGAGGCGGGTTGTGCCAGTATTTGGATCATAAACGAATAACCGAGCAGCAAGGCCGGATTTACCGGCAGAGCGCAAACTATTGCTGTGGCTCCTAAAATATACATTATAGCAGCGCGAGTGAGGGATGGCTGCGCTCCGACTAAAAAAACATACAGTAGGATAAAGAATATGCCAACAATAGCTGCGGCTTTCAAGCCCAACGGTTTTTTTAGGAAAAAGGCAATGATTGACGACACTATGGCAAGGTGCATCCCGGACAACGCTAATATGTATGAACAGCCAGCATTGCCGTATTGTTTTGACAACTCGCTGTCGAGGTTATCCCGTATTCCGAGCAACAGGGCCAGCGCAAGTCCGCCCCAGTCATTTTTACTGTTATCCGGTGAAAATGCCTTTATCAGAGCTAGCCGTATTCCTGTCCGCCATTGGTCAAATCTGGTAGCTGGACGAGTAATATGAACGGATTTAGCGCGAAAAAGTGGCGTTTTGCTAAAAAAAGAAGAGCCGTCTGTTTTAGCGAATGTTCCCTCGATATAAATTTCACAGCCTCTTCCAAATTCTTTTAGACGAGGTATACTATTTTCGGGAAAGAACACGAGAATGTTTCCACGCGCCGAAGCGCATATACCACCTTTTCCCCGCGAATCACGCAGTTTTAGCAATGCCATTCCGCGCCCTGATGCCGTATTCCGCGGGTCGTCAAGCAGCTTACCGCTTATTGCAATAATCTTTTCGGGTTCCAGTCCGGCAAATACAAGAGAAGCGCGATTGGCGGAACAGCGTCCCGCGATACCCAGCGCGGAACCTGCCGCAAAAAATACGGCAGCAATATATGATGCTTTTCTAACACGGAGATTCGCGGGCGCGGTTCGCTCTGCAATTGAGAGGCGCGGCAGTAAATCTAAGACACGCAAAAAACTCAAAGTCGCTATAATGAACAGCGTAAAAGGAAGTATAGCTCGCGCCATATAGTCCGGCGCAAAGCCGTAGTATGTTCCTGTTGCGCCCGCAAACGCAAAGAATGGAAATTTAATAGCTAAAAGCACGGCGGAAAGTTTATCAACTAACTTATTCATATATGGATTTAGTTATCATTTTCTGTTTTGCTTTGATCATCCCAGTTGAAAAAATCAAAATCATGACTATCGTCATATTCTTCATTCTTATTTTTCTGATTTTCGGAGGTTTCGTTGTTTTTTTTATCGGCGGACGCGTTAGGAGGTATGGCAGCGCCATTTACACCGCTCGTTTCCGCGCTAGTAACGATCGGCGTTTGCGGACCAATCTGATTGACACCCGGATTACTTACAATAGCGGCTACGTCAGCATCATCTGTTAAGATACCGAACATCACACCAAAAATTTTATTTTTTACGCTAGCCGGCATAAGGTCGGATTCTATGTGTAAAATTGATGTATTTTTTTCTTTGTCATGCTCGACACTGCGCACTACTCCGCTTATTGAAAGCGGAGTTTTGTCTATGACGAACTGAACTATTACGCGCATACCAGTGGAAACGGCTCCACCGGCTTTAAGCGCACAGCCGGAGTCGGATATATCTTCCAAATAGCATTTGACACCTGACATCACTTCAGGTTTTGATGCGGCAGACCTATCTTCCACACGATAAAGCATGGCTATCCGGTGTGTTTTAACACGCAGAGACTTTCTGCTTTGTGTGCGCAACAACTTGTCGGAGTGCCGGACAATAAGCAACGGCGGTTTGTTTAATTGCTGTTCATCAATGACATCTGTTTCAAAACAATAACCGGCATCGTTTTTACGCCAAAAATACAGTAGCAAATGGCTGCCTTTCCATGAAAAATCTGGCGGTAATACCAGATTGTCCGGACGCTCAATGCTGATATTAGCGGATTTGTTGTTTACAATTTTTGATTTAAACGCGCCGATGTTCAGCGCGACAACCTGTGCCGCTTGAAGTTCGTCGATATTACGGCTGCTTGTAATACCATTTTTATAAATAGGTCGTTCCATCTCCATTTTTTTGCGGAAATTGTATAATTTCAACAAAAATTCTTGGTTTTCGGAGAGGTTTTCAGATCCATCCTGTTTTATATCATTGACAAACTTTTTTATGCAGGTATCCATTTGGACTTGCGACCAAAAAAGCGCTGCGGGATGTTCCATGCAGGCGCGCTGCGCCAATTCTTTCAACAAATTTATGTTTTCACTGCTAAATCCGGCTTCTTTTCCTTTCGCGTAAAACTTCACCCACGAAGTATTAGAACGGTCTTTAGATTTTCTAATAATAAAAAACGTAAATCCAATTACTGCTGCTATAATAACAAGCGTGATAATCGCTGCCATAAAACTGCTCCAGCTTTTTAATTTCATAGCAAGTTGTTACACTAAAAACGTGTGTAATTTTTTTGCCGGAATGTTCAAATATCCTTTATTTGTGCCGTTAGTCCTGTATATTTTGTTTTTTCCACCGGATTCCGGTTTAACACAACTACTTGCTCCGGCTGTTATGCGCTCACTGTCATTTTCGGTTTCTGAAGCGATTTTTCAAAGTTTTACTTTTTATATACCCGCCTCGTCTGTTGTCCTTTACTTCTATTTACAAGATACACCGGATTTGCAGTTAAAAAAAAGCCCCCGTGTAACGTGCACTGGAATTATCAAATTCATTTTTCATGCGGTTTCCGGCGCTGTAGCTCTGCTGCTGATCGGCGGTTTTATCGTATTTGTAGAAGGGCTTTTTCCGGGCATGGGATTTCCTGCACCGGATGTGGAAATGCCGTACAGCGCGGCGGCAATACCAACAATGCTTTTTTATTGGATCTGCGCGGCTTACTTAGAAGAAAGTTTTTTTCGCGCTCTATTGTACGGACGCTTGCTTCTGTCGGGAGTGAAAAAAATACCGGCAGCCGTGATCTCGGCTGTATTTTTCGCACTTTGCCACGCGTGGGAAGGACATTGGGGCATGGCGGGGGCCTTTTTGTCAGGTTTATTTTTGTCTTTCATGTTTGAACGGAAAAAATCGCTGGACTGCATAACAGCAAGCCACGCGTTGTATAATATAACGGTATATCTTTTGTAAAATTCTTATTTTCGGTGATGCTAATCGCTTCGAAAAACTTAACTGGACTTGTTCGACAACTCGGTTAGTTGTCGAACAAGTCTTGCAAAATGCAAGGCATTTTGCTGTTTTTAGCAGTTGTTGTTCAGAAACTGAAGTTTCTAAACAACTCTACTATAATTCCTCCGCCTTAAAGCTGTTTGACGGATATACAAACTCGTTCTGCGCCGCGACAAGCTGCAATTC
>JAIRSB010000241.1 GCA_031255655.1 Spirochaetaceae bacterium
AGGCCGTGGAAATTCCAAAGAGCTGCTGACGCCGGAATTTTTGCGGGAAATTTATGAAGTTGATACAAAAATCATTGAAGACGGGGAGAGTGGAAGAATACATATATTATTTTCCATGGAGGAAAAATGAAAACAATAGCCATATTAAGCTGCCTGAAAGCCACGGCGGTATGCAGCGGCGCCGCGTGTTTTTCAGCGCTAAACAAAAGGACGCAATCCTTTGCCCCTTACCGGGACGAAACGGTTGAAATTGCCGCGTTCTTTCACTGCAACGGCTGCGGATGTAATATTGAAACAGATAAAGAATATGCGGAGAAGATAAACCGGGTCAAGAACATGGCCCTCGATGCGGTCCATATTGGAAAGTGCACGATAAACAGTGGAACAGAATGTTCTACCATAACAAAAATTGCGGGAGAACTATCATCGGCGGGAATACAGGTTATACGGGGAACTCATTGATATGTGAGGCAGCTCACTTTTCAATCCCGATGCGCGCTTTTATTCCCCGGTCATAGGGGTGCTTTATCTTTTTTATTTCCGAAACATAATCGGCCGCTTCCAAAATCCATTCCGGCGGGTTTCGTCCGGTGATGACGAGTTCCGTCTCCCCTGCCTTCCTTTCAATAAAAGTGCGAATGTCTTTGTCATCAAGGAAACCGGCGTTAAGGGCGTCAAGGGCTTCATCAAGGACGATGAGGCCGGCGCCAAGGGAGAACTGCGCGGTTTCCGTGAGAAGGCGGCGTTCTTCTTCACGGCAGAGGGCTTTTGTTTCCGCGCTCATATCCTTAATCCAGCCAAAATTCCTGTTCCCCCTGATTATCTTTGCGCCGAGTTTTTCCAGGGAGTGAATTTCGCCGGTTTCGCCGGTTTTCAAAAACTGGGTAAAAACAACCATTTTACCGCGTCCCATTGCCCTGACGGAAAGCCCCGCCGCCGCCGTTGTCTTTCCTTTCCCATTGCCAATATACAGATGTATAAGCCCCGCGTTTCGTTCCGTGTTCTTTTCCATAGTCCTTAGAAATAAAGTATTCCGCCGCTTGTGTCAAGGGGGTTATACGTTTATAATCTTTATCAATTCTTAATGTTTTGTTATGGAAATATTAAAAATGACTTCCGTATAATCTAAAATAATGCTATAATTGAGGTTCGTGGAAGGAGTAAATATCCATGGGCGATAATATACTTGTCGTAGACGATGAACGTGAAATAGCCGATTTGGTCGAGTTATATTTGACAAATGAGAATTATACGGTTTTCAAATACTATGCCGCCAAAGAAGCCCTGGAGTGTATAGGCAGGACCAGGCTTGATCTCGCCATATTGGACATCATGCTTCCGGGCACAAACGGCCTCTCCATCTGCCAAAAAATACGGGACAAGTACACCTATCCAATCATTATGCTGACCGCAAAGGACGCGGAGATGGACAAAATTACGGGCCTGACACTTGGCGCGGACGATTATATAACAAAGCCTTTTCGTCCGCTGGAATTGGTTGCGCGTGTCAAGGCGCAGTTACGGCGGTACAAAAAATACAACGGTGTAATATCGCAAAATGAAAATGTTATTGTCCACTCCGGCCTTGTCATCAACATAAACACCCATGAATGTTTTCTGGACGAGAAGCCGTTGGCCCTCACCCCCGCTGAGTTTTCAATCCTGCATATTCTCTGTAAAAACAAGGGAAACGTGGTCAGCTCCGAGAAGCTGTTTCACGAGCTGTGGGGCGGTGAGTATTTCAACAAGAGCAACAATACCATCACCGTGCATATCAGGCATCTACGCGAAAAAATGAACGATACGGTTGATAATCCCAGGTATATAAAAACGGTATGGGGGGTTGGATATAAAATTGAAAAGTAAGAACAAAAAGACCGATTATTCCAAACTAAAGCGAAGGCTTTACCTGTACATCCTTGCCGTTGTTATGGCGGCAGTTGTGTTCGTGCTGCTTTTGCGTTTATCTACCCGGGGGTATTTCGGAAATTGGATCGTTGATTTTTTGGGAGACAGCTTTTACCTGGATCGTCAGAGCGCAATGATGATATACCATTACGGCATACGAAACAACATGGAAATCATCATTTACGCGGCGGTTACCATTTGTATCCTTATTCTATGCCGCGTCATGCTGTCAAAATTCGTAAAATACTTTGACGAAATAAATACCGGTATTGATATGCTTATTCAGAACGAAGATAAACAAATCGAACTTTCTTCGGAAATGGAGTTCATGGAACAGAAACTCAACATGCTAAAGCGGACTCTGGAAAAGCGGGAACAGGATGCAAAGCTGGCGGAACAAAGAAAAAACGATGTTGTTATGTACCTGGCCCATGATATAAAAACGCCCCTCACCTCCGTTATCGGTTATCTCTGCCTGCTCGACGAAGCGCCTGACATGCCGGAAGAACAAAAGGCAAAGTATGTACATATCACGCTGGACAAGGCGTACCGCCTCGAACAGCTAATCGGCGAATTCTTCGAGATTACGCGGTATAACCTCCAAACGGTTACGCTTGTGAAAAAAAACATTGACCTGTACTATATGCTGGTACAGATAGCCGATGAATTTTATCCCCAGCTTGCGGCGAACGGAAAACAGGCGCTTATCACGGCTCCCGAAGATTTGACCGTACCGGGCGACCCCGATAAGCTGGCAAGGGTCTTTAACAACATTTTGAAAAACGCCGCCGCATATAGCGATGACAACAGTGTCATTGACATTAAAGCGGGCCTCTCCGGGGATGTGGTTTCCATTGTTTTCAGGAACTCAGGAAGTATCCCCAAAGATAAACTCACTGCCATATTTGAAAAGTTTTACAGGCTGGACGATGCCCGTTCTTCCGGTACGGGCGGCGCGGGACTTGGATTGGCGATTGCAAAAGAAATCATCGTTCAGCATGGCGGGCGCATTTATGCGGAAAGCGATGATAACTATACGATGTTCAAGGTAGAGCTTCCGGCATTGCCTGGTTTTACTGATAAAGAAATTTCTTGAAAAGAACAAACGGTTCTTAGGAAAATCTCAAGGTCATCTTTACCTTTTTTTAAGAAATAAACAATTCAATATTAAAAAACAACTCGTTCTTATACGGTAGACTTAAAACCGTGAGAACGAACTTTTTCGTTCTGCCATACCCATAATCTAGAAGGAGATAACAAAACTATGCGAAACATCGGAATTACCGTTTATGGATGCGACCAGGATGAGGCGGATGTATTCCGTGTCCTTTCACCGCGATTCGGCGTTATGCCCTCGATAATTAACGCCGCCGTGTCGGAAGCCAACGCCATATCATCCCCCCATAATCAATGCATCAGCGTGAGCCATAAATCAGAGGTTTCCGCCCCTGTTCTTCTTGCGCTGAAGAGAGCCGGGGTGAGATATATCTCTACCCGAAGCATCGGCTGTAATCATATAGATACAAGCGCCGCCAGGAGCATGGGCATCACTGTCGGCAGCGCGGCGTATTCGCCTGACAGTGTTGCCGATTACACACTGATGTTGATGCTTATGGCAATACGCGGCGCGAAGTCCATTGTACGCTCCGTGGAAAAGAATGATTTCAGACTGCACGGTATTCGCGGCAAAGAACTGCGCGACATGACTGTAGGCGTTCTGGGAACCGGCCGTATAGGCAAAGCGGTTATAGAACGGCTTCGGGGATTTGGATGCCATGCGCTGGCCTATGATCGCATCCGGACTCTTGAGGAAAGCTATGTCTCACTTGACGAATTACTGCAAGACAGCGATATTGTTACGCTTCATGTACCGTTGGATGAAAGTACACGCCATATCATAGGACACAAAGAAATAAGGGAAATGAAACAGGGCGCGTTTCTTGTCAATACAGGACGGGGCGCGCTTGTAGATACCGGCGCGTTGATCGAGGCGCTGGAAAACGGAAAACTGGGAGGCGCGGCATTGGATGTAGTGGAGGGAGAGGAAGGGATTTTCTACTTTGATTGTACACAAAAACCTATCGATAATCAATTTTTGCTGAAACTACAAAGAATGCCGAATGTGATAATTACGCCCCATACGGCTTATTACACAGAACGGGCTCTACATGAAGCCGTTGAAAGAACAATCAGGAACTGTTTGGATTTTGAAAGGAAGCTGAAGAATGAATAGAATAAAAATCGCAATCCTGTTCGGCGGCTGTTCAGAGGAACATGAGGTTTCGGTAAAATCCGCGATAGAGATCGCCGCCAACATTGATAATGAAAAATACGAACCCATATACATCGGGATTACAAAATCCGGCGTCTGGAAGATGTGTGAAAAACCACGCGCCGGATGGGAAAATGACAATTGCTGTTCCGCCGTACTTTCGCCGGATAAAAAAGCGCACGGACTGCTTGTCAAAAAGAACCACGGATATGAGATCCTTCGTGTTGACGCGGCGTTTCCGGTTTTGCACGGCAAGACAGGCGAGGATGGTTCAATACAGGGCCTGTTTGAATTGTCCGGCCTTCCCTATGTGGGCTGCGATATTCAAAGCTCCGCGGTGTGTATGGACAAATCGCTTGTCTATATCATTGTAAAAAGCGCCGGTATAGCCGTACCGGAATTTTGGGTTATCAATAAAAACGACAGACCGGCGGCGGATGCGTTTACCTATCCTGTTTTCGTTAAACCGGCGCGTTCAGGATCATCCTATGGCGTAACAAAAGTATACGGCGCGGATGAACTGAACGCCGCGATTGAATCGGCAGGACAATATGACAGCAAAATCTTGATTGAGCAGGCCGTCTTGGGCTGCGAGGTTGGCTGCGCCGTTCTTGGAAACGGTTCCGGGTTAATTACCGGAGAGCTTGATCAAATAAGGCTGTCCCACGGGATCTTTCGTATTCATCAGGAAGCCGAACCGGAAAAAGGTTCTGAAAACGCGGCTATCACGGTTCCCGCCGGACTGCCTGTGGAGGAACGGCAAAGGATACAAGAAACGGCGAAAACAATATACAAAGCCCTTGGATGTAAAGGGCTTGCCCGTGTAGATATGTTTTTGCAGGAAAGCGGACGCATTGTAATCAATGAGGTCAATACCCTCCCCGGCTTCACGTCTTACAGCCGTTACCCCCGTATGATGGCCGCCTCCGGCTTAACGCTTTCCGCTTTGATCGACCGTTTGATCACATTAGCTTTGGAAGGGTGAGAAACATGGACAAAGGATTTGTTTTTTTGGATGAAATGCTGCATGGCGTCCGCTGGGACGCCAAATATGCCACATGGGACAACTTCACCGGGAAACCTGTAGACGGGTATGAAGTCAACCGTATAGCGGGAACGTATTCCCTGGCGCTTGCGCTGCTGGAAGCGCAGAAGCAAGCGGCGGATCTTGGGTACGGTTTGCTGCTATGGGACGGGTATCGTCCAAAACGCGCGGTAGATTGCTTCATGCATTGGGCCGGACAGCCGGAAGACAACCTCACAAAAGAAAGGTACTACCCGAATATCGAGCGGGCCGAAATGGTTGCAAAGGGATATGTGGCCCGGCAATCAAGCCACAGCCGTGGAAGCGCTGTCGATCTTACGCTTTATTACCTGGATACGGGTACGCTTGTTTCCATGGGAGGCGGCTTCGATTTTATGGATGAACGCTCACACCACGCGGCAATAGGGATTGCGGACATGGAAGCGAAAAACCGTGGATATTTGTGTTCCATCATGGAAAACAGCGGGTTTGAATCATACAGTTTCGAATGGTGGCACTATGTATTAAGAAACGAGCCATACCCCAACAGCTATTTTGATTTCCCTGTTGCATAGCGCATACGGGAACAGCTTGTGAGAGATTGACTAAAATCATTCTGAAAGTGTATAATGTCTGCAAAGAGGTACATCATGCAGAAAATTTCGGCTGGACAGGTTTCGATCAAACGGCGTTTTTTGGTTTTTTCCATTCTTTTTTTTCTGGTTATCGCGGGGGCGGGAAGCGGCGCTTTTTTCTTTGCCCTGAGGCAGACAGTCC
>JAIRSB010000095.1 GCA_031255655.1 Spirochaetaceae bacterium
GCCCATGTATTCCGGTTTGATTTTTTGAATGATAAATTTGATAAATTGCCGCCTGAGCTAAAAAAAATAATTGACGATCCCGAAAAGCGTAAAAAACTGATTATCTATATTAATCCGCCTTATGCGGAGAGTTCCGGCGGTCCCGGCGCAAAAAAAGAAGTTACAAAAAAACACGCTACACATCTTGAATATAAGGATTGTTTGGGAAAAGCGGGGAACGAATTGTTTGCGCATTTTATTATTCGTGTTTTTGCGCAAATGCAAGGAGTCTGCCTTGCTTTTTTTTCAACATTGAAATATCTCAACTCATCAAATTTTGCCAGGTTCCGCGAGTCTTTTTCCGCAAAATTCAAAAAAGGGTTCATGTGCCGTGCCGATACATTTGACAATGTTACCGGAAAATTTCCTATTGGTTTTACAGTCTGGCAGTTGGCGTACAATGGTTATGAATTCCCGTTTCCGAAGACCTTAAAACTTGATGTATCCGATATTGACGGTAAAAATTTTATGAAGAAAAGTTTTTACAATCGGCAAAAATATATAAACAAATGGATTGTTGAAATTGACGCGGTCAATGATACAATAGGAAGTTTATATTATACCAGCAATGATTTCCAGCAGAATAATCTTGTTTATATCAGTTTAAAAAAAACAAAAAGCCATCTTTCCGCTATTAATATAAATAAAACAAATATTGTTTCTGCTGCTGTTTATTATTCCGTGCGTCATTGTATAGAACATACATGGATTAATCACAATGATCAATTTCTATATCCTTATACTGACAATTATAAAAACGATAAAGTTTTCCTAAACGACTGTCTTATATATGCCGTATTTGGCAATAAAAACTATATTTCCTGTGCGGACGGTATTAACCATTGGATACCATTTACAGAACAAGAAGTTGATGCTAAAGAAAAATTCGAATCGCATTTTATGATTGATTTCATAAAAAACATTAAATTTTCAAGAGAAGCAAAAAAAGTATTAAATTCAGGCTTGGAATTATGGAAATACTACCATGCAAAAACCAAGTGTAACAATACTGTTTCCGTGAACGCTTCTTTTTACGATATTCGTGAATTTTTCCAAGGGCGCGCCCCTAATGGTAAAATGAATAATTCATCTACTGACGAAACCTATAGCAAAATAATTAAAACATTGCGAAATAATATGAAACTGTTAGCCCAAAAGATTGAGCAAAAAATTTATGAATACGGGTTTTTGAAATAAATATGATGATGAAACCATAAAATGAAAGAAGCCGCACGGGTCATGAAGGTGCGCTGCCCCTGCTTTGCGTTTTTCAGAGACTTTTATCCGGTTACTATCCGTGCCCGGACTGAGGCGCCCCTAAAAGTTTTGAAAGATGACTCTGAAAGCTTCGCGGGACTTTGGGCACGGCGGCGCGGCTGTGCCATACTCCATAGCCTGTGCCGGACGCGCTTGACATTTTTGTTTTGGCCTGCTAGCCTGTTGTAATACCACAGTTTGGGGGTGTAGCTCAGTTGGCTAGAGCGTGTGAATGGCATTCACAAGGTCAGGGGTTCAATTCCCCTCACCTCCACAGACACTTGACTTGTTCGACAACGCGGTTGCTTGTCTCCCAAGTCGTTTTTAGCGGCTGTATCCCCGCCGCGTAAACGAATTAGTTTGAAAGTGTAGTACGCGCCTGTTTCATTGAAAGTATGACCGGAAGCAGGAAAAGTATATCCAGCAAGACCAAAATCGGTATAGTCAAATTAAGAATTATTTTTCTAGCGTCCAGCAATATACATACCGAGATAAATTCACGAAACGAAGAAAAAAATATGGCAAGCGCGGCGCAGATGCTTACTATTTTTCCGGCGGCGTACAACGGCGCGAACACTTTGTACTTTTCGCGGTCAAGCCATAAGAAAAAAGTCATAAGCGGGAACAGTGCGAGCGGTACGGCGCATAAAACTGGAGAGAAAAAGTAATTATCCGAATTATCCAATTGAGGCAGCGTCCCCAGCAACAAAAATATCATGATAAAAAAGCGGAGGGCATCATACAAAAAAGTGGCAAACCTAATCATAACTCAGTGTACCGGATATTTTTTTGCATGAATAGCCGGATAACAAAGGCTGTTACGGGATTTTGTGTTCCGTAACAGCCTTGCGCCGGTTATTGCAGGGCTTCCCGCAGGGCGTCCAGATTATCCGTCATGATTTCCAGATATGTCGCGCCACGGTCAAAATCCCGCTTGCTTATATTATGGGCGGCGTGAAACAGGCGTTTTTTCGCGCCGGTTTCTTCCGCGATAACATCAGCCATTCTTTCATTTGAAAGCTCAATGTGAAAAACAACGGGGATGTTTTCTGCTTTGATTTTGTCTATCAAGAAGGCGACAGTCGCCGCGCTGGGCTCGGTTTCCGTGGAGCATCCGGGAAAGGCGGCGAAGTACGAAAGCCCGTAAGCGTCCGCGAAATAACGGAACGGGAAGCGATCACCGAAAACTAGTGTTTTTCGCTTCGCGTCATTCACGATTGCTTGAAACTCTGCGTCCAGTTTGTTCAATTCAGCCGTGTAAAACTCCGCGTTTTCCCGGTAATACGGCGCGTTTGCGCTGTCTTTTTCGCAAAGCCCCGCGCTTATCGCGTTTACCATGCGAACGGCGTTTTTGGGGGATGTCCAAATATGCTCGTCATATTCGATTTCGACTTCCCCGCCGTCGTCCTCGTCCTCATCTTCTTCCTGCATGCCTTCGACGATTTCTTCCTCAACGATATCAACGTCATCCATGAGCTTGATGATTTTCGTTTTGCTTGTGTCCATCGAATCCAGAATGCGGTCTACCCACGCTTCCGATTCTCCGCCGATGTAAATGAATACATCGCTGTTTTGCACGCTTATTATGTCGCGGGGGGAAGGCTCAAACGAGTGGCTTTCCGCGCCGGGCGGCAACAGCATTCCAAGGTTTATTTTATCGCCCGCTATGGCGCGGGTAAAATCATACAGCGGAAAAATCGTGGTGGTTACTGTAATTTTTCCGTTTGAACGCCGCGCCTCTTTATTTCCGGCGGCAAATGTAAACGCGCTTACGCAAATTAGCAGCGCGGCAAATATATATTTTTTCATTAAAACTCCTTATATCGAAAAATGTTTGTGATTGAAATTTATTATGCCTATATGCCTAGGGAAAGCGGCGTATCAAGCGTTAATGCGGACGTTTAACGCCACAAGCGTCTGCGTACAAAGAACAAACGCCGTTTTTTTGACGTATCTTTTTATATAAAACATGAAGACGGCGGTTAAAACTATGAGAGCTGTGCCTGCAAAGCCTTCGAGTATGGCCTGCGCGATTTGTAGCTCATGGCAAATCTGGCAGCATCCTCCGTCTTCGTGGTCATGTTCATGATTGCTTTGCGCAGAGATAAAGTATTCCGCGAAAAAAGCTGTGAAAATCAGATATACTGTAAAAAAGATTGAACTAAATTTTATCTGCGATAACTTCATCATCGTAAAAGACTATATCTAAAGGCTGAAATTTATACAAGCTGATATGTGAGGATTGCGGGCGGGCGGTCTTTATATTTGCGCGAAGCGCAAATATAAAGACCAAGAGCCAACGCGCCGGAGGCGCGGTGGGGGTAGCTTAGTTGAATTTCAATTTCAGCTCTGGGTAGCCTTCCGGGGTTTTGTTGTCAAAGTCCCAGTTGCTATCGTCAAAACCAAGTCCTGTCCATGTCGATTCATTCTCTAGATCAGCAAGGGTTTTGTCCAAACCGTTCACTCCGCTCGCTGTGCTGCTTGACACGGTTTCTCCGCCATTCGTTGTTCCGGTTTTCATTTCAGAAAGCGCGTAGTTATTGTCAGCCTTTCTGCTGTTCACAATTTGACCTATTACACGATTGGCGTACACGCTGCCTTTACCG
>JAIRSB010000123.1 GCA_031255655.1 Spirochaetaceae bacterium
GCATTTGAAACGGCTGTCGCGGAGGCATTAGTGCGTTATCCGTATAGCGCTGTTTTTCCGCGTCTTTTGTTCAGACACGCGGCGAAAAAAACTATTCCGACTGAGCGCGAGCGCGCTCTTGTCGAGGACGCGCTGAAACGGCTTCCATCTCTTTTGAAGGCTGACGGGGAGTTAATTCGTTTTGCCGCGCCGTTTATCGGCAATATTGAGGAATCGCGCCGCCTTCTTTCGATTTGGCGTTCCGGCGAATTGGGGCGTTTATCGGAGGAGAGTGCGAGCGGCGTTCCGTCTGCCAAGCGGTGGACGGCCTTATTGGAATCTTTGCCGGTTAGCCTTGAAATTGGTCTTATAGACGAGGAAACGGCGATTAACGAGTTGTTTCATCAGGACAGCGCTGCGGCTGAGTCGCCGGAGTTGGAGCGCGAAATTCTGTTTTCGGTATGGGATCTTCTGCGTACCGATGAGGCGCGGGCCGCTATGCGTAATGAGTTGTCGTCGTTTTCCGGTACGATTACCGGAGACGAAAACGGAGACGGGATTATCGATTCCATAACGCTGTATGATGAGGGTATTGTTGTCTCTTATTCGCAAGACGCCGATCAGGATAGGGTGAACGAATTAGTTGTCGCGTTTGACGCTGGATGGCCGGTAAACACCGAATTTACTTACGCGAACGGCACGGGATACGGCGGCGAGGATAAAATTCTGCTGGTTTGGGATGTTTATCCGGCTTTGCGTGAGGCGGTTTGGGGTGAAACGCGCTATGTTTTTCGTCCTATGGAATTTAATTGCCCTGTTACCGGTTTTGAAACTCTTGGCGGACCGGGCGGTATACTTTTGCCGGACGGTGCGGCGGACGGCGGCTTTAGTAAGCAGACGTTTTTAAGTTACGCTTATCTTATAGAACGTCCGGGCCGGGATTTTCCGGGCGGCATTGAGCGGTTTGAATGCGATAACGGCGTTGTTCTTTCATCAAAGGAATATCTTGACGGGGTGTTGCGGGCGGAGACGGCTTACGAGAACGGGCAGCCCGTTTTACAGCGCATAGACCTTGACGCCGATGGGCGGCTTGAAACAATTCGGCGTTTTAAGCGAACGGCTGATACGATTTTATCTTCTGAAATTGAAGTTATTGAAAGTGATTGGGATGGTGATGGTTTTGCGGAATACCGTGAAGCGCAATAATTTACCGGCTGGGCTTCTGATAATTGCCGCGTTCTCTTCCTGTCTGTCGGCGGGGGCGGCTGAAAAAAGGCTTAGGCCGCCGCGTCCTACGAGTGATTTCCGCATAGAAAAGATTGAAGAAGTCGTGGATACGCAGCCAGAGAGGGCTATACATCTTATCGGGATGTATGAGGCGGTTTACGGCACGGAAAGCGGCGGGGATGTTTCCCCTGAATCATGGGAAATAATCGGCACGCTGCGGGAACGCGCTGTCAAAAATCTGGTTGATAGGCAGCTTCTTGCCGCCGCCGAAAAACGCTGGGACGACGCAGCTTCGCTTGAGCGTTCTCTTTCCGCGCTTGGCGTAAGTGTTGACGATTCAAATGCCGTTTCGCCGGACGGTGCTTATTTTTTGGCTGAGGCTAAGGAATATCTTGCCAATAATAACGATTTGGCAGCTTTTTTGACGGCTGTCCATGCCCGGCGTTATGGTGCGCTTAACGCCGCGGATGCCGTTTTGTTTCTTGAACGGGCAGTTAAGGCGCGTCAACGCCGGACGGCGCTTTATTTTCTGAATATCGCGGATGAATTCCGCGCCTCTGTCGCACCGGAACTCCGTGTTTACGCAGAAGGGCGTGATACTCCGGCGGACATGATTAACGGCGTGGCGACTGTTCTTGTGGACAGGGGAATAAAAGTGTCAAATGGGCGCGGGTTTAACGACCGTGTGCTTGGCAGTGCGTTTTTTGTCGACGCGGCTGGTCTTTTGATTACGAACTATCATGTAATAGCGAGCGAGGTTGACCCATCTTACGAGGGATACTCGAGAATGTATATCAGGATGGGGGACGCGGCAAGCCCCCGCATTCCGGCAAAGGTTGTCGGCTGGGATAAAACCCTCGATCTTGCATTAATCAAAACGGAATACAAGAGTTCTTACGTGTTTTCGGTTGTGGACAGCGTAGTACCTAAGGTAGGGGATAGGATTTTGGCGATAGGTTCTCCGGTTGGGCTTGAAAAAACTGTTACTATGGGGATAGTCTCCGCGACAGGCCGCCGTCTTTTGCAGATAGGGGATGTTATTCAGATTGACGCCGCCGTAAATCACGGTAATTCGGGCGGACCTGTTATTGACGAGGAAGGTCGGCTTGCCGGTATAGTTTTCGCCGGAATAGAGCAGTTTCAGGGCTTAAACTTCGCAGTTCCGGCGGAACGGCTTGCTGCGGCTCTGCCCGGAATGATTAAAGGCGGGAAGGTTAAGCGTCCATGGCTAGGCCTTAGTCTTGCCGAAAATTCGGGTGGGGCCGAGATTATCTATGTCGCGCCGCTTACACCTGCCGCAGACCTTCATGTTCCTGACGGGGTTTACATAAAAAGTCTTAACGGTCGTCCTGTTGAGACGCAGCGCGGCGGGCTTATCGCGGCATTGCAGGACAGTTTGTTCCAAAACCGCCCGGGAGAGCTTGTGGCTGTTGAGACTAGCGATGGAACGCGCCGCATCATGCAAAGTGCCGAACGCCCTGATGTGCCGCTGGCGGAGGCGGCAAAGATTGACAGCCGCGAGCGCATGGCCGCGCCGCTTTTCGGGATTATACTGCAAAGCGCAGTGGGCAGGGCGATTACTCCATCATATATTATTAAAAAAGTGGTTCGCGGTTCCATCGCGGACGAAGCTGGGCTTTCCTCCCAAGATCCTGTCCTGATTCGCGCTTTGCGAGTCAACGAAGATGGCGGCTATGCTCTGCTTGATATTAGTGTAAAAAAACGTTTATCAGGTTACTTTGAAACAAGTATGCAGCTTCCCGCTTCGCTGGATTCTCCTGACACTTTATAGGGTTATTTCAAATGACATATATCTTGCAACGCGGTTTTCGCGGGTTTATAGGTTCTCTGTTTATATTGGGGCGCAGGCCTCTCTGGAACACTTACCGTGCAATGTTAAAATCTATCATCGGTAATTTTTTCTGTCTGCAATACAGGGCAGCCTTGTTCCCTAAAAGTGTGAAAATTTCACACGTAGACCATCCATTGGATGACGCGGTGCCGTTTACGCCTTCGTGGGTGGATGTTTACATGGATTTTTCGCCGTTTTGGATTCGTACTCAGGCTTTTCTTGCCAAAACTTTTGGGAAGGCCGCCGATTCGTATATCGACGCTTTTGTCCGCGGAATAGCCGACTTGTACGAGATTGCCGGAAATGTGTACAAACAGAATTTTTCCACAACCCGCCGTCCTTTCTATCTTGGAAAGCCGGGGTTTGTCTCAATTCATGTATTTGACCCGCATCTTATGTGCATTCCGTCGCTGCACGTTATGGTTGTGATAATGACTTACACGAAGCTGCGGTATGTTTTGGGTTGTTTAGGGGCGGAAAAGGAGTTTGCTTGCGAAATTGAGGATGCCCGACGCCATGCTGTCGTTATAACAGAATCAATTTTGTACATTAAGCAGCATAGTATAAACTGCATATCCGCCGCTCTTTACGCGATGACTTGCTATGACGAAACTTTGTTTCCGGCAGACGAAGCGCGTAGTTTTGTCGACGCGCTTTTTATTGAGGGCGGCACTGTTCCGTCTGAGGCGTGTAGTGCGATAAAGGAGCATATTTTCGGTTTGTATCGCAGTTTTCTCGATGCGAAGCCGGAGTCCGGCGGCTGGGAGAAGCCTTTGCTCGACTTTTTGGCTAACGCCGGTAAGATGAGCCTAAGTCAAGCTGGTTTCTGTACTTAGCGACGGTGCGGCGGGATAAAATTACGCCGTGTTTCGCTAACTGCTTGACGATGTCCTGATCCGAGAGCCGCTGCCGTTCTTGTTGTTTGCTTTCCGCTCGTATCAGTTCTCGTATCATTTCTTTTACGCCTTCCTGAGAGTATCGCGATCCGGAGGAGCCTGAACCGCGGATGGAGTTACTGAAAAAATGGCGTATTTCAAAAATCCCCCATTCGGTCTGCATATATTTTCCGTTCGCCGCCCGCGATACTGTTGTTTCATGGATTTTCAGTTCGGCGGCGATGTCTTTTAATGTGAGCGGGGATAGATACTTGGGCCCGTTCATGAAAAAAGAGCGTTGGAATTCCAGAATAGCGCGTGTTACCCGTAGCAGCGTATGATTGCGGCGGTTGATTGATTGTATGAACCAGCGCGCTTCTTTTAGGTTTTCGCGGATGAAATCCCGTTCCGCTTTGTTAGAACTTTTTCCCGCCTGTTTTATGAAGAAGGGCTGAATTCCGAGTACCGGGATTTCCTCATCGTTCAGCACGATTGAGAACTCTCCGTTTTTACGCAGTATTTGTATGTCAGGGACGACAAAGCGAGTTTTGCCCGCGCCGCCTGAATCCCATAACCTGCCGGGAAACGGCGATAGGCTTTTTAGTTTTTCAAATAGAGCGGGGATTTCTTTTATCCCTAGTTTTCGCGCGACAGCCTGTAGTTTCCCGTGCTCAAGTTCCGCTAGGAATGGGATAAGCGACTTTATTTCGGCGGCTTCGTTGCTGTACATGATGTCTGCCTGCGTGGATAGGGCTTCCCGGTAGTCCGATGTGCAGCATCCGGGCGGATCGAGTTGTCTTACAATCCATAGCGCGTTTTTAAGCAAGGTAGACGTAACATTTTCCGTTTTGGAGAACAGGCTTTCCGGGGGTTCGATGTTGAAGCCATCGTTATCGATGTTTTGTATCAATTTTTCGCATACTGCGCGAAGCTCGTTGTCCGGTGTTTGTAGTCGAAGCTGCCACAAAAGGTGGTCTTGCAGGGTTTCGCTATAAGAAAGCGCACCTTCTATGAACTGCCGCCGCTCATCTGAAATCTCATCGCCGCGTCCGCTTCGTAAAAAGCCAGAATCGGAACTGGCTTCAAAATAATCGTATTCCTCGCGCCGCGTCTTATATACCGCGTCTAGCGACAGCAATGTTTTATCTTCCAGTGTTTCTAAAGCGGGGTTTTTTTCAAGTTCTTCTGCTATTTTTTCACGTAAATCCGCAAGCGGCAATTCCATGAGTTTCATGGACTGGATAAGCTGCGGCGTCATTTTTTGGGTTAGACGCTGCTCTTGTGATAGGTTTATATGTTGAGTCTGCCGCATGAATTAAGTAAATCAGCGCCACGCCGAAGCGGAAGGCGCGATTCACCTAACGTTTCCGCGCAACGCGGTTTTGCGGCGAAGAAGACTTGAACTTCCATTCCTCTCGGAACCAGCACCTCAAGCTGGCGTGTCTACCAGTTCCACCATCGCCGCGTGAATGATTAACT